>JAYTXL010000242.1:0-6312 GCA_043742955.1 Verrucomicrobiota bacterium
CGCCCCAAGAGAGCGAGTATTTGATCTCGCTCGGAGCATTGAAGCCCATCAGGACTCGGCCGAGGGAACTGATGAGCGTGCAGTCGCAGGCGTCACGAAAGGCCTGATTGGAATGAATGGAGAGGTGACCTGGGAGGCTCGACACTTTGGGGTGCGGCTGAGATTGTCGGTACGAGTGACCGCATTCGACCGGCCTAAACATTTTCAGGACGCAATGATTGCTGGTGCTTTCAAGAGTATGGTTCACGACCACGATTTCGCCGAGCATACTATGGGGACGTTGATGAGCGACCGTTTCGAGTTCGAATCTCCGTTGGGCATCTTGGGTGCAATTGGTGATCGTGTTTTCCTTGCAGCTTACATGCGCCGTTTCCTTGTCCGCCGCAACATAGTATTGAAGCAGCTGGCGGAATCGACCGAATGGAGTCGTTACCTTGAGCACACTTAACGAGCGCTGCAGCACGATTCCCCTCCTCCCTTTTCTGCCTTTTTGCGGCCAATCAATTTCGGTGTCCACGTGTAAATCACCCCTGGTCCCCTCTTTCCCCTTGCCGCTGATTCGCCGTTTCCCCATGCTGCTGCGCGATGGCTGAGCGCGTAATTTCAGATGGGTTGACCCAAGCGGATCCCGCTTTGGAAATGACGCTGCGCCCGTCGCTCTTTTCGGAATTCACCGGCCAGGCCAAGATCAAGGAACGGGTCGAAATCGCCGTGCAGGCCGCCAAGCAGCGCAGCGAATCGCTCGATCATGTCCTCCTCTCCGGTCCGCCCGGACTGGGCAAAACCACGCTCGCCAACATCATCGCCAAGTCGATGGGCGCCAACCTCAAGTCCACCAGCGGCCCGACCATCGAAAAGGCGGGCGACCTCGCGGGCCTGCTCACCAACCTGGAGACAGGCGACGTGCTGTTCATTGACGAGATTCATCGCCTGCAAAAAACCATCGAAGAATATCTCTACCCCGCGATGGAGGATTTCAAACTGGACATCATCATTGATCAGGGACCGAACGCGCGCAGTGTGCGGCTGAATCTGCCGCGCTTCACGCTCATCGGCGCGACGACCCGCAGCGGGCTCCTCAGCGCGCCGTTGCTGACGCGTTTCCCCATTCGTGAGCGGCTCGACTATTATAACGCCGGACAACTGCAAACGATCGTCATCCGCTCCGCCCGCCTGCTCAACGTCGATATCGAGGAATCGGGCGCGCACGAAATTGCCCGGCGCAGCCGGGGCACGCCGCGCATCGCGAACAACCTCCTTCGCCGCGTCCGCGATTACGCGCAGGTCAAACACGACGGCCGCATCACCGTCGAGGTGGCCGACCGCGCGCTGGCGATGCTGGAGATCGACGAGAACGGCCTGGATGAAATGGACAAGCGCATCCTCGAAGCCATCATCGTGAAATTTGGCGGCGGCCCCGTGGGCGTGAACTCGCTGGCCGTCGCGGTGGGTGAGGAACCGGACACCATCGAGGAGGTTTATGAACCGTATCTCATCATGGAAGGTTACCTCAACCGGACCCCGCAAGGCCGCGTGGCAACCGAGGCGAGCTACAAAAAGTTGGGATTAAAAATGGCCGTCGGGAACCAAAGCCGACTGCTGTAAACAATCTCTAAATCGGTAATGTCCACGAGTTGCTGGTGCTACCGTCTGCCCAGGGCGGGAGTCATCAATTCGCAATCCCCTTGCTCCTGCGCCGCGCGGGCAAAATCTTCTTCGCCTTGAAAGGTGTTTCCTCGTTCTGCCAACGAATCGTTGTTCGTTGCGATTGTTTGAAAGAAACCGTCCCCGCCGGCGAATCCATGCTGGTGAGTCGGCGACAGAGTTGTGTCCGGCCTGCAACACCCCTTAAATTTCCACTTGGCGGGGAGAATTACATGCCTATGGTGGTTCGCAACGCATGAAATCCTTTCGAACCTGCCGGCCACTGGCTTTTCTCATCGTCGGCCTCTTTTTATTTCCTTCCGGGCTACGCGCTGCTGACCCATTTGCCGAAAACGTCCGTCTGACCGAGCCGCTCACGCCCGAGCAACAACAGAAGGCCTTTCATTTGCCGCCCGGCTTTGAGATTCAGCTCGTCGCCGCCGAGCCGGACCTCCGCAAGCCGATGAACATGGCCTTCGATGCCCTTGGCCGCCTGTGGATCACGGAGTCGCGCGAGTATCCGATGCCGGCCAAGGATCCCACTCAGGCACGCGATACGGTTCGCATTTATTCTGATTTCGACGCCAACGGCCGCGCGCGCAAGGTCCAGATTTTTGCCGAAGGCTTGAACATTCCGATTGGCATCTACCCGTTCAATAGTCCCGCCAGCAACGGCGAAAAGAAGAACACGTGGAAGTGCATCGTCTGGAGCATTCCCAATGTCTGGCTCCTCGAAGATACCAAAGGCGACGGCAAGGCGAACAAGAAAGAAATCCTTTTCGGCCCGTTCGACGCCACGCGCGACACGCACGGCAACCAAGCCTCGTTTCGACGCGGTTTTGACGGCTGGCTGTATGCCACGCACGGCTTCAACAACGACTCGCACGTCAAAGGTCGCGACGGTCAGCAGGTCGATCTCAACTCCGGCAACACCTATCGCATGCGCGTGGACGGTTCGCGCATCGAGCACCACACGCACGGCCAGGTGAATCCCTTCGGCCTGGCGTGGGACGCGGTTGGGAATCTTTATTCAAGCGATTGCCACAGCGCGCCGACGTATCAACTGCTGTCGGGCGGTTACTATCCCAGCTTCGGAAAACCGGATGACGGTTTGGGTTACGCGCCCACCCTGATGGAGCACGCCCACGGTTCCACGGCGATCGACGGCATGGTTTATTACAACGACAACCTCTGGCCCACGGAGTTTCAGGACAACACGTTTCTGGGCAACGTCATGACCAGCCGCATTAATCGCGATCGCATGACGTTCACCGGTTCGTCACCCAAGGCCAATGAGCTGGACGACTTCGTGAAATGTGATGACCCGTGGTTCCGGCCGGTGGACAACCAACTCGGCCCCGACGGCGCGTTTTACATTGCGGATTTTTACAATCGCATCATTGGCCATTATGAAGTGCCGCTGAATCATCCCGGTCGTGACCGTGGTCGCGGTCGCATCTGGCGCGTCATTTATCGCGGCACCGACGGTCAGGCGAAACTTCACGCGCGCCAGTTGGACCTGACGCAGGCCGACGCCGGCCAGTTGATCCACGAACTCGCCGATCCCAATCTGACCCAGCGCATGCTGGCCATGAATCAGCTCTGTGACCGGGTGGGTAAGTCTGCGGTACCGGCGGTGCGGGCGGAATTAGCGGGGAAACCAATCAACGGCTTTCAAGTCCTGCACAGTCTCTGGGTGTTGCAGCGGTTCGGTGCGCTGGACGAAAAAATGCTCGAAGCCGCCTTCAAGCAGGTGGATCGCGTCGCGCGGGTTCACGTGATGCGGATATTGATCGACGGGCCGCAGTTCACGGCCGCCCAGCGTGATCTGGCGCTCCGGGGTTTGAAAGACCCCGACGCATTGGTGCAGCGTTGCGCCGCCGAGGCGCTAGGCGGTCATCCGCAGCAGGAGAATATGCCACCGCTCCTGGCGCTGCGCAACCGTACGCCGGCGGGCGACACGCACTTGATGTACGTGGTGCGCAAAGCCATTCGCGATCAGCTCAAGTCCGACGCGATCCTGGCGCGCGTCGCAGCCGAGACGTGGCCGGAAACCGAGGCGCGGGCGTTGGCGGACGTGGCCATGGCGGTGAACACTGGGCCGGCCGGAAGTTACCTGCTCAATCATTTGCGGAAGTTCCCCGAGAGCCAGCCGGTGACCGCGGCGTATTTGCGTCATGCGGCCCGGTACGCGCCCGAGAGTGAACTGGACACCCTGGCAAGCTTCACCCAGACGCGTTTCGCCAAGGATCTGGATTTTCAGCTCGACCTGTTCAAGTCCGTGCAGGAAGGCACGGCCCAACGCGGCGCCGCCTTGAGCGGGGGAGCGCGTGTCTGGGGCACGGAGCTCGCGGGGAAATTAATGGCCACCGTGGCTGTCGGGGGGATCTGGAGCCACTCGCCGCTGCCCGGCGCCACCGAGACCCGCAACCCGTGGGGATTTGAGCCGCGGACCTGCGCCGACGGGTTGAAGACGCAACTCATGTCCAGCCTCCCCTTCGGCGAGCATCTCACCGGCGCGCTGCGCTCCTCCCCTTTTTCGCTGCCCGCTAAATTAGGTTTCTACCTCTGTGGTCACGATGGTTTTCCCGACCAGCCGGCCAAGAAAATGAATCGGGTCCGTTTGCGCGACGCGGCTTCCGGTCAGGTGCTGCGGGAGGTGTTTCCGCCCCGCAACGATACCGCCCAGTTGATCACTTGGGATTTGGCTGAATTTGCCGGTCGCAGCGGCTATGTGGAAGTCGTGGATGGCGATGCGGGGGCCGCCTATGCGTGGTTGGCGGTGGGCCGGTTTGAGCCGGCGCTGCCACAACTGGCGCTCAACGATCCCAACCAAACCACCCGCCGGCTGCAAACCGCAGCGGATCTGGCCGGGACGCTCAAACTCGCGAGTCTGGAGCCGCAGCTGTTCGCACTGCTCAATCGTTCTGGAACCGAGGCGGCCGTGCAGGCGTCCGCCGCGCGCGCATTGGTTTCTTTGCATCCCGATGAATTACTGGCGTCGATGGTGCCATTGCTCGGTGACGCGGTCGCACCGGCCGAATTGCGGGCGAAAATTGTTCGCGCCGTGACCTTGCGGCCGGCGGGCGATTCGCGCGCAGCCTTGACCGAGGTGCTCGGCGCTGCGCCGTATCGGGCCCAGGTGAAACTCGCGCAGGCGTTGGCGGGTTCACCCGCGGGGGTCGAGGTCTTGTTGCAGACCGTTGCGCTGGGCAAGGCCGCACCGCAATTACTCGTCGAGCGCGCCATCCAAGACCGCCTGGCGGCTATCCAACTGCCAAATCTAGCGGAACGCATTGCAAAATTGACCAAGAGCGTGGTCCCGGTGGATCAGGCGCGGCAGCGGTTGCTGGATCAACGCCGCGCAACCTTTGATCCCGCCAAAGCGGACGTCGCCAAGGGCGCCGAAATCTTTACCAAAACGTGTGCATTGTGCCATCAGATTGACGGCAAGGGAGTCGTGATCGGGCCGCAACTTGACGGCGTGGGCGGCCGCGGCGCGGAACGGTTGGTCGAGGACATCCTCGACCCGAATCGAAACGTGGATAGCGCGTTTCGCAGCAGCACCTTTGTGCTCACGGATGGCGAGGTGATGTCGGGGTTATTCCGTCGGGAAGAAGGCGAGTTGTTGATGGTGGCGGAGTCCACCGGCAAGGAGATTTCCATTCCCAAGAAGCAGGTCAAGGAGCGGCGCGAATCGGAGTCCTCCCTGATGCCGGACAATTTCGCTGAGGTGATTCCGCCCGCGGATTTCAACGATCTGCTGGGTTATTTGCTGTCGAAGGTTGGGAAATAAGCGGCGGTCAGTTTCGTCGTCGCCATACATGAGGCCGAACCTTTCGGTCTGGCCAGTGCTGCTCCAGCGCAACCTGAAGGGTTGCCAGCCATTAGCCGGGGGTTGAGCGTGGCGATACCCCCGGACCGAAGGGCAGAGGGGGCGCACCCTGAAGGAGGTGCCAGCGGCGCACGAAAAGGAGCAACGCGGCAAGTTTGTTGACCGTCTCTCGCACTCTTTTCAGGGTGCAATTCAATCTCGCGATTGACCAGGGGTATTGCTCGCGGACTCGCGCGAGCCCCGGCTCATGGCTGGCAAGCCTCCGGCTTGACCAATTCCAGGCAACCTCCGGGCAACCTTCAAAAACCTGCGCGAAAATTCGGGCGCCGGGAACTTTACCGTTGACAGTTTTTCAGCGGGAAGGTGTCATTCGGCCCATTGCCGTCGCGTGGATTTCCATCCGGGAATCTCTCGCCCATGTATTGATCCGGAAACAGTTGCAACGCCATGAGTGAGCGAAAAATAAACATTGCCATCGTCGGGCTCGGATTTGGAGCGGAGTTCATCCCCCTTTGGCAGAAGCACCCTCACACCACCTGCTACGCCATCTGCCAGCGCAACCAGCAGAAGCTGGATGACGTGGGCGACTACTTCGGGGTGGCCCAGCGTTACCAGGACTTCGCCGCACTGCTCAAAGATCCCGCTGTGGATGTGGTGCACATCAATTCGCCGATTCCCGATCACGCATGGATGTCCATCGCCGCGCTGAAGGCCGGCAAGCACGTCGCCTGCACCGTGCCGATGGCCACGAACATCGCCGACTGCAAGAAGATCGTGGATTTGGTGAAGCAGACCGGGAAGAAATACATGATGATGGAGACCGTCGTGTATGC
>JAYTXL010000243.1:0-2649 GCA_043742955.1 Verrucomicrobiota bacterium
CGCCTGCGATCCGAAGACCGGCGCCAGATTATGGTTCCTCGATGGATTGGCGGAAGAAAAAGTCGCTCTGATCTATCCTTCGCCCGTCGTCTCCGGCGAAATCGGCGTCGCGTTTTCGGGACATGTCAACGGACCCACGTTTGGCTTCAAATTGGGCGGGTCCGGTGACGTGACTACTTCCAACCGGCTTTGGCTGGAGAAGCAGACTCAGCGGATTGGCTCGGGTGTGGTCGTGGATAGACTCGTCTTCATAGTCAACGCCGGACCAGGGACCGCTCAATGTATGGAATGCCAGACCGGAAAAATCCGGTGGACCGAGCGGCTCGACGGCGGAGAAAGCTGGGGTTCGGTCGTGATGGCAGCCGGGCGGTTGTATGTCACGAGCCGAAGAGGCGTCACCACCGTTTTTCGGCCCAATCCGGAGAAGTTCGAACTTTTGGCCATGAATGACCTGGGCGAGCCGAGCAACGCGACGCCAGCCATTTCCGACGGTCAGATTTTCCTCCGCACCGACGGGCACCTCTACTGCATCGCGGAGAACTAAGATTAGAGCATTTGGCGTCGCCGAGTAATGGTGAAATAATTTCTGATGCACGCCGAGGCGTTGATACTGGGGACACCGAGCCGGACGTCGGGCTCGCGGAAGGCGGGAGCGCGCCGACGCTGTTCATTCACCGGCGCTGCGGCCGGCTGCTGGAATGTCTGCCGGCGTTGCAACACGATCCGAACCGACCGGAGGATGTGTTGAAGGTGGACGCGGACGAGGACGGCGTGGGTGGCGACGACACGGCGGATGCGCTGCGTTATCTGGTGGCGACCAAGGCGCGGAATGTGGTGCAGAGGAAATTAAGGGGGGTGTGAGGGCGGAGTCCGCCGTCCTTGTTGGATCGCGCAATCGAAATTCTCGCTTGCAGCCGAAGGTGCGAGGCGTAGGGTGCTGCCATGAGATCCCGTTCCCACAATTCCACCCGCGCCGCACTGCGTTGCTCGGTCATGGCCGTGCTGCTTTGTGGTTTTGGCTTGGCCATCGCCATCGCCCAAGACGACCTGCAAAGAGAGCTGCAAGCCACGGTTAACCGTAAGGAGTTTCTCAAACACCTGGCGAAGGCCGAGCAGGGCGATGCGGTGGCTCAAGCGAACGTGGGCGCCCGTTACCAATGCGGTTTTGGTGTGCAGAAAGATTATGCGGAGGCTGTGAAGTGGTTTCACAAGTCCGCCAAGCAGGGCAATAGCTCGGCTGTGAATAGTATTGGCTGCTGCTATTATTGTGGTCATTACGTACAGCAAGATTATGCAGAAGCGGCAAAGTGGTTTCGCAAATCCTCCGAACAGGGCAATGGCGGCGCAATGCGCAATTTGGCTGGCTGCTATCGCGATGGTCGAGGCGTGGACAAGAGTTTTGTGGAGGCGTACGCTTGGTACGATCTTGCCAACAAGACTATCAAGCCTGGCGAGACAGATCCCACTGCCGTGGATAGAAACCGCGAGGTTCTTGAAGAGAAGATGACCCCGCAACAAATCGCAGCTGGCAAGAAGCGTAGCAAGGAATTGCAGGAGCAAATCGCGGCCAAGCTAAAGAGCGCTGGCAAGTGAGGGAGCGCTCCCCTCGGCGCGCAACCATGATGACCTGTGCGGCCAAAGGACTGGATGCTCACCGCGGAGTCCAGAGGGCCAGCCCTCTGGCGCCGGGGTTTGGGGACGGCGCGAGTCCCCAACTCTCAAAGAAACCAATTGCGCGTTCACGCCTCGAAGCCTACAAGGTTTTAGCTCGGCGCGGGTCGTTTCTTCAGCGGGCATCCACTGCCCCACCTCCTTGGCGACTTGCGCTGGGCTATTTCAATCCTCGTCCGGCATCATCACGGTGATGGCGGGCTGCGCGTCGTCGATGTCCAGCGGGCCGCATGTGGCCACCAACTTGATCAGGCGGGCGCGGCGGTTGTCGTTGCGCACGTAAAGCGCGACGGGAATCCGCTGCACTCCGGGCCGCGCTCGCAGGATCGCAAAGCGCAACATCCAGACAATATCCCAAAGCCGCCCGGCTTCGTCCTGGCCCGCGACATCCGGCGGGACGGTGACGAACGCATCAAACACGGTGCGGGTGAGGAAAACCGGGAAGCGGATCCCGGCTTCCTTCGCGGTGGTGGTGACTTCGACTTGCACGCCATCGGCGACGGCCTGCGCGCGGGTGTAACTGTAGATGACTTCGCCAAAAGGCGATTCGTTGGGGTTCGGGTTCATGGTGTTTTAACGGTTGAGGATTTGGACTTCGGATTCGGAAGAAATCCGCACCAGGGCGGGCTTGGGCTGAATGCGCACACGCACGCCAAAGAGCGTGGTAAACTCGCGGGGCTGCCGGGTAATCGCGACAACGGCGGCGCAATCGCTGACGCGCAAGACGTTGCACGTCTGGCCAGCGTACCGGATGACATCACCGGCCCGGAGGGGCCGGGTCATACGCTCGCCTCCGTGGTCTGCTTCTTGGTGGAGCGGCGGACGCGCGCGGGATAGTAGCTGGAATATTTCTCGTGCGGGTCTTGGACACTGCCGAGACTGAACTGGCCGCACGGGTGCTGCCACGCCTGCCGCTCGCGGTTCCAATGGAAACCAAGCTGGGCCAACTGCTGCCGCAACTCGGCGGCGGGCTGCTCC
>JAYTXL010000244.1:0-4117 GCA_043742955.1 Verrucomicrobiota bacterium
CGAACGCACCTTCCAATTACTCACCCAGGTTTCGGGCCGCGCCGGCCGGGGCGAAGTCGAGGGCGAGGTTTTCGTGCAGGCCTTCACCCCGTTTCATCCGGCGATCCAATACGCGCGCCGGCACGATTTCGTGGGCTTCTACGACCAGGAAATTGAGTTCCGCGAGCAGCTCAAATATCCGCCGGTGAGTCGCATCGCGCTGCTCACCCTCAAAGGGCGCAACGAGGAAAAGGTGCAGTTTTCCGCCGAACACTTGAAGCAGGAATTGGAGAAACTCAAACGCGGCGACCCCAGGGAAACGGGCGATCGGAAACCCGACACTGCGGAGCTGGGCCTGGGGTTGGAGGAGGCGGTGCCGTTGCCGGATCCCACCCTCCCCGCCGCCCTACCGCTGCGCGATTTGATCATTGCCGGTCCCGCCCCCGCGCCGCTGCTGCGCGCCGAGACCTTTTACCGCTATCAAATCATGCTGCGCACCCGGCAAATGACCCTCTTGAGCCAGGCGCTGGCCCGTCTGCTCCAATCCCTCGTGCTGCCGGACGACGTGACCCTCGCGGTGGACATTGACCCGGTGAACCTTTCTTGAGTCGCGACCGAGGCGATTCGCCATTCGACTTTCCCGGGGACGTTTGTTAAATCCTTCCGCGTGCCACCGTCAGCGCCCAGCGTTTTGTTGTTGATTCCGGCGTATAACGAGGAGCAACGGATCGAACCCGTGCTCCGCGACTACGCGCGCTATTTCCGCGACCACTACCCGGGAACATTTCAACTCGTGGTCGTGCTCAATGGCTGCCGCGACCACACCCTGGGTGTGGTGCAGCGGGTCGCGGCGGAGTTTCCCGAAATCAGTGCCGACGAATTTCCCGACCCCATCGGCAAAGGCGGCGCGCTCATCGAAGGATTAAAACTGGCGCCGCAGGCGGATTTGATCGGCTATGTGGACGCCGACGGCGCGACCGCTCCGCCAGCCTTTCACGATTTGATCCGACACTGCGCGGAAGCGGATTGCGTGATCGGCTCCCGTTGGTTGCCGGGGGCAGTATTGCATCAATCGCAGACCAGCCGACGGCAGTTCGCCAGCCGGGTTTTCCACACGATCGTGCAGACATTGTTTTGGATGAACATTCGCGACACGCAATGCGGCGCCAAAGTCATGCGGCGCGCCGCCGTGGAGAAAATTCACGCCTCCCTCCGCATCGCCGACATGGCGTTTGACATCAACTTGCTCTACGCTTTGAAGCGGGCTGGCTTTTCCATCCGCGAAGTGCCGACCGAGTGGACGGACAAGCTCGGCTCCAAGGTCGCACTGGGAAAAACCTCCTTCACCATGCTGCTTTCCGTGCTCCGGCTGCGGGTGATTTATTCCCCCATCCAGCCGCTCTTGCGCGGGTTGAGACCCCTGGAGGCGTGGATTTACCGAAAACTCCTCAAGGCTCCCCCGCCCCTCCCCGGCCGGGACAGGTGAAATGCATACCCGCTCTAACCCGGCCGGCCTTTGCCCCAGGTAAACCAGGCCGCCAATCCCAGCAGCACCAGGTTGAACCCGGTCAGGGTCTGCACCAGCAAACGGAACGCGGCGAAATGCTCCCGGGCCAGCAACGGGCTCTGCATCCAAACCAACGCCAGCGCATAAGCGGTCGCGAGCCCGACCAGCCATGGCACGATGGCAAAGCGCTCGCGCGCCAGCAGATTGCCGACCAGCACATTCGCCAGGGTAAACAACAGCATGCACCACGCGAACCAGGGCACTAATTGCGCGGCCTGCCAAAGCTCGGGCTTGGTAAAAAACAGGATGCGCAACGGCAACTCAGGCAGCAAGGTGCCCGCCAGCGCCGCCACGCCGCCCAATCCCGCCGTCGTCAACAGCGTCAATCGCAACGCATCACTTTTCTCCGACCGGGCCGCGCTGCGGACAATTTTCGGATACATCACCGCCGCCAGCGGCACGGTGAATTGCACCAAGGCAAAACCGATCAACGCCCCAGGCATATAGAAGGGCGATTTGTCCTTTGGAAACAGGCTCTGCACATAGACCACGTCGGCCGTCTGGAGAAATAATAACGCGCCGGTGCCCAGCGTCAAAGGGAGCACCAAGCGCAGCCAGGGTCGCCACGCGAAGGGTGCGCCCGGCCCTAAACAAATGTGCCGCGCCAGCCACAATCCGAGCAGCAGCGAAGTGATCTGGCCCAACAACGCCCCAACCATGGCTCCGGCCGCCTTGCCGCCGAGCGCGAACACGATGGCAACCACCATCGTGAAACGCACGGCACCATCGAGTATTGCCACCCAGCCCATCCCCATAAAATCCTGCCGCCCTTGCAACAAGCCGCGCACCACTGGCAACCACAGCGACGTCAGCACGATGAATAATGTTACCAGAACGGCTAGCGGGTTCGTGACTTTCAACGCGGTCACGATCGAATCCAATCCCAGCGTGACCGCGAAAGCCACGAGGAGCCAGAGGTAGAAGGTGCCGCGCAACACCGCACGCAGCGTGCTCGACAACAGTCGCTGGCGTGGCTCATCCAGCGCGGCGGCGGTTTGCTGGGCGAAGACAATCTGCAATCCGCCCGCCGGAATCCCGAGCAGGATCAGGCAACGAAGCAACGTGAAGAAAACCCCGTATTCCTCCTTCTCCATCTTGGCCGCGATGGTTTGCACCGCCGTCATAAACACGCCGCCCGCCACGGTGGCGATCACCATCCAGCCGCCTTGCCGGAAGAATGAGGCTTTGTTCTCCCCGGTGTTCATGAGGAGGTAATGGTTTCGAGGGTCACCGCCCACCGGGCGGTCGTCCAGGCGGGTTTTAACGAGGTGAAACAGCCGCGCCAAAATCCGACTCCATAGCAAACGTGCGTCAACGCAATCAGAGGCAGCACGCGCGGAAGAACACACACAAGGCAAACATCCACGGTGAAGGCTTGTCCCAGGAGCGCCAGCAGATAGAGCCCCAGCAGCCACCAACCCGCCGCCGGCAGCACGGGCAGCAGCAGCAGATAAAGACAAAACAAAGGCGGCACAAAATTCAACACGGAGCCCGGCGTCGGATGGAGCCGGAACTGCTCCGCCCGGCCCCGCCCATAGTTCAGGAGCATGTTCATGAATGCGGCCAGCGTGGGGCGTGGTCGGCGGTAAACGTGCAGACCGGGATCATACAACAATCTACCCCCACGTCGAACCACGGCGTCCATCAGGGCGTTTTCCTCGTTCGGATACAGCGCCTCGTCAAAACCGCCCGCCGACAACAACGCCGTGCGCCGCGCCAGCAGGTTGCACAGGATCAGTTCCTTTTCACTCGAGGCGCGCAGATGACCGACGGGCGTGTAACGCGCGCGGCTGGGGCCGAAGGCCAGCCAGTTACCCATTACCGCCGCAAAGGCCTGCTCCATTTTAGGCGCCTCCGGGGGGCATAAGTTCGGGCCGCCGACCATTTGAACCCGTGGATCGGAAAAGTGGACGAACCCACGACGCAAACTGTCGGCCGGGGGCAGGGAATCGTCATCCAGAAAATAAATTAATTCACCCCGGGCTGCGTGGATGGCCGCGTTGCGCTGGGCCGCCGGTTGCCGGCCGCGCGCCACCAGGATTTCCAAACGGTCACCGGGATAATCCAACCGCTGGCTGGCGGCAACGGCCGGGATGTCAGCCGATCCGGGCCGGGCCGCAATCACGATGGTCACGAGCGGCAGCGATTGGCTCATGGCAAGGATTGGAGAAAGCGGGTAAGCATGCCCGCGCCCCGTTCCAGCGCGGCGAGGGAAATCCATTCGTCCGCCGTGTGCGCCTGGGCAATGTCGCCCGGACCAAACACCACACTGGGAATCCCGCCTGCCGAGAGCACCGAGGCGTCACAAAAGAAATCAACCCCGCAGGGCTTGACCTGCCCCACCATGCCCAGCAACTGTTTCACTAGCGGAAGCTGAGGATTCGTTTCGAGTGGCAGACACGCCCCGCCTTTGGTGTCAGCCAGGGTGGCCACCAACCGATGTTTGCGCAGCAAGGCCAAAATTTCCCGCTGCACCCCAGCCTCGGTCTCGCCGGGCAGCGTCCGCCGATCGATGTCGATGACGCAACTGGCCGGCACAATGTTCGGCTGGGTCCCGCCGGAAATGGAACC
>JAYTXL010000245.1:0-6907 GCA_043742955.1 Verrucomicrobiota bacterium
GTTCCTCGGCTGGGATTTTCAAATCGTTCTTTTCATCGGGTGGACTGTCGAAGGATCCCCGCGCGCCTGAGCGGGCGCGAAATCGCACGAAGCCAGGGCTGAGCAACGTCCGGAGCGTCCCAAAATGGTTGCTGCGCACTTCGCCGACGGGCAGGTTCTCGATCTGCACGGTGCCGTTGGGGATCGCCAATATTCCGCTCCCGCGACTGACGGAGCCGGAAATGTGAACTGCTTCGGTGGCGGTGGCGGTGGGGAGCAGTCGCCAAGTGGTCAAATCTGTCTCCGGCGCCACCGTGGCAAACTCCTTGGAAGATACCATCCAGTTGGGAGTTCGAAATGTGTTGAAGCTGGCCTCCCGCAAAAGGGCGGGTGGCTTGCCCTCTGGCTCAAGGCGGAGCACAATTTTTCCCGACAATTTTACTTTGCCGATCCGACCGATGGCCGTGACCGACTCCAGCCCCTCCTGCGTTTTCCGGTTGAAGCCGGAAATCCAGCCGGCAGCTTTGTTCTCCAGAAAACCATGCAGGGCGTGCAAGCCCGTGTGCCCACCATACCCCAGCGCCGCCACCAGCAGGAGCAGCGCGAGCCACACCGACGCCGAAAACCGGCGCGGCCTTCCCGGCCACAATGCCCACGCGGTGAGCAGACAAAGACCGGTGTAAAACCACGCGTCACGGCGATTGCACACGCTCGTCGCTGCCAGACACACGGCCAGATACGGATAGGCAACGTGGATTTGGCCCCCCGGAACGGCGGGTTCCCGGTCCGCCTGTCGGCGCAGATACCAGGAAAACGTCGCCAGCGGACTTTGCTCGCGCACGCTATAAGCCTGGGCAGCGGCGTACGGAAAAAAGATCAGCGGCCACCACTGGAAAAATATAAACCCGGCGCTGGCCCCGGAATCCCCGGCTTGATCCGGTGGGCCGGCAGGAGCGGCTTTTAGAAATTGCATCAGCTCATTGGTGGTATTGCGGGTGAGAAAGCAATAGCCGGCCGCCCCCAGAAAAAGGAGCGCGCACAAATCCCAGATGCGGCGAAACTCGACGTCGGAAAAATCCCAGCGCCAGGGCAGAATGCGGGCGGTCTCCAGCACAATCGCCAGCAGGATCGCCGGCCCAATCATGCCGGTTTCCCAACCCCAGAACAACAGCGCCACCGCGAGCAGAAACGGGGGTGGTTTCATAGCTTCGCCAGGGATTCGGCAATTCTCCCCACCTCAATCTCATGAAAGGAAGAGGCTTCGCCCGCCAGCACTCCCCGTATCGCCTCCCCTGGATTGTTCGTGTCCGTTAGCACCAGGACCAGGGCGGGAATTCCAAGACTATGCAACCGCTGAACCAGCAGTTGGCGCGCATCATCCCATTCCAGGAAAACGCAGATGCATCCGCTCACGGCTGATAGATGTTGCGTCATCAGTTGCGTAAGGGAGTCAAAGGGTTTGTCCCGACAGACCTCCACGCATGCCAGGATTTCCAAAATCTGTTCCGCATGCGCCAATCCCCGGCCCGCCGTGAAACAATATGCCTCGGGTCCGATGAACATAAGGTCGAGCAATGACTCCTGGGTCTGCAGTGTCCAGGCAAACGATGCCGCCACGGAAACCGCCGCCTCAAAGCGATCATTGTGCGCGCTGGCGCAGAAGGTGTCCAGGATCAGGGCGTGCCGGACAAAAAACTCATCCTGAAATTCCTTGACGATGGGCTTGCCGGTCTTGGCCCAGCTTTTCCAATGAATATGCCGCAGTGGATCGCCCGCCCGATAATCGCGCAGCGCCACAAATTCCTCCGACTGGCCCACCGCCGACGCCAGCGCCACCCCGCCCTGCTGATATTTCATGGTTCCCGGCAGCGCCAGGGGTGGCACCGGATATCGCCGGGGCAGAATCAAGAGCGACTGCGGCTGCGGAATTGTCACCAGCGCCCGAAAAAGCCCAAATGGCTCCGGGCAAGCAATTGCTACTCCCCGAAAGCGCAGCACGCCGCGGCGCAGGGGCGTGAGGTGCATCTGGATTTCAACCGTTCCCCGCGCCGGCATCGGCGGCACCGGCTGCTCCTGGGGGACGGCCATAACCTTTTTGGAGATGAGCCACGTCCATCGATAGAAGGCATACTTCCGATCAAACCAGTTTCGTTTGCCTTCCCCTGGCTCCGGAGTTTCCACAAATTCCCTGAGCGACGGCCGGGGGTCGGACAGATCCTCGAGCAGCGAAAGTCCCCGCTCCATTCCAGCAGTACAATTTTCCAGCATCACCGTGTAGGTCAGCGGCGCGCCCACGGATCCAAACCTCGGCAGCTGACGCCGAACCAGGAAGCGCGGGCGCGAAAAACGGCTGGCGACAATCGCCACCAAGAGCAGGCACACGATGAATGCAAACGCCTGATAAGCCATCGCCAGGTTGGTATCCACGCCGAGCGCAGCCAGCAGGGTCACGGCCATCAGCAGGATCAGAAACCCCTTGGTTAGGCGCCGTTGGAACCAATACTTGATGCGGGAATAGGCCCGGTAGTTGCGGTACAAATACCGCTGAAACAGCGAACCGGTTGGCTTGATGGGGGTCATGTCGGCCAGGCCGCCGGCTCAGGCCGGCACCGGAACTTTCTTCAAGACCGCCTCCACGACCCCGCGCGCGGTCACTCCGGAGAAGCGGGCTTGTGGATCCATCACCAACCGGTGCGCGATCACCGCCCCGGCAAGTTCTTGGATCGGTTCGGGAGTGACGAATTCCAAACCGTCAAACAACGCCAGGGCCTGGGCCGTCTTCATCAGCGCCAAGGAGGCCCGCGGGCTCGCCCCCAGTTGCACACCGTCCGCCGTCCGCGTCGCGGCCACGAGATCAACCACATACCGCTTTAACTCCTCGCTGATGCGCACCTCCTGCACGGCTCGCTTCAGGGACACCACATCCTCCAGCGAGACGCAGGCCGACAGCCGCTCGATCGGGTGTTCGCTGGCCTGGGCCGAAAGAATGGAAACCTCCGCTTCCGCCGTCACGTAACCCAGCGAAAACTGAAGCGCGAAGCGATCCATCTGCGCCTCCGGCAGCGGATAAGTCCCGCGGAACTCCACCGGGTTCTGGGTGGCAATCACGAAAAATGTCCCTTCCAATGCGCGCCGCTCCCCCTCCACACTCACCTGCCCCTCTCCCATGGCCTCGAGCAACGCCGATTGCGTGCGTGGCGAGGCGCGATTTATTTCATCCGCCAGCAGTATGTGGGTGAAAATCGGCCCCCGATGGAACTGAAAGTTCTGCTCCTTTTGATTGAAGATGGAGACACCGAGAATATCCGACGGCAGCAGGTCAGGCGTAAATTGAATGCGCTTAAAATCGGCGTGGATCGAGCGCGCCAGCGCCTTGGCCAGCGTGGTCTTGCCCGTGCCTGGAAAATCCTCCAGCAGCACATGGCCGCCGCTGGCAAAGGCGGTCAGGAGCTTGCGGATTGCGCCCGCCTGTCCCGCCATGACGAGGCCGATGTTGGCGGCGATTTTCTGAAATACTTCCCGGGGCGACAAAGCGTTGCGGTGGATCATTGGTGCGTGGGTTGAGCGGGCCGGATTACCGTCATGCGGTTTGCTTGATTGATAATTTCACCTTCAATGTGAACACTGAACCCGGCGAGTTGTTGCTCGTCCGTAATTTGAAGCAGACAGAAATCAGCCGGCGCCCCGACCGCCAGTTCATTTGCGAGATTTATCAGCCGCGCGGGTTGCTGCGCAAAATAATCCCACGTTCGCTGCCAGGGACAACCCAGCATGGCCGCCGCGCGGAAGACTCCTTCAATGGGTCGCAAGGCCGAGCCGGCGAAATTCGATTTACCCGGCAGACGGACGATCTGATCCGACCCGACCTCGAGCTCGATCTGGCCAATGGTGTAGCGGCCCGGCGGAGCCCCGGCGGCGGACATCGCATCGGTCGTGTAATAAATTCTTTCGGGCGGCAACAGGCGATGGACAAGCCGGAAAAACATCGGCGAAACGTGGAGCGTGTCCGGGATTAAACTCGCCGTCAAACCGGGCGTGTCCAACACGCGCCAGAGCAGATTGTCGTGGCGGTCGAGCTGCTGCGGCAGGGCATTGCCCAGGTGCGTGAAACCGGTCGCACCCGCCTGCACGGCCGATGCCAGCACGGCCGCCGACGCATTGGTGTGCCCCAGGCTGACGGTGATGCCCAGCGAAACCGCCAGCGTGATGGCCTCCAACGCGCCCGCCCGCTCGGGCGCCAGGGTCAGCAACACGGGGTCGTTGCCCGTGACCGCGCGCAATTCCCGGATGTGCTCCGGACGGGGATCCTCCATCACCGCCGGATTATGCGCGCCGCAAAAGCCTGGCTGCGCGGAAATAAAAGGTCCTTCCACATGCCATCCGACAATCGCGCGACGCAGCTCCGGCAATTCGTCCCGGAGCCGCTTAAGCTGACTCAATCGCTGCATCAACGAGGTCCAGTCATCCGTGATCAACGTCAGCAAATACTGGCCACACCCGTCCCGGCGCAGTTGTTGGGTCGCCGACAAAAGATCCCCCGGCGCGAGATCGTCCCGTTGAAAATCAACGCCGCCATAGCCGTTGATCTGCAGGTCCACCAGCGTCGGTGCCAGCCACTGGACAATGCCCGACCGCTCCGGGCCCGGCTCCATTCCGGTGATTCGTCCGGCGTGCCAGCGCAAATGAACACACTGCCCGGTCGTGTAATGGCGCGCCCAAATGTCCCCTTCACTCATAGCTTATCCTTTTAACCGCTGCTTGCATTGGAATATCCAGATACGTAGCCTGTGCGCCCAGACGAAAACGAGACAATAATCTAGACTGACTCAAGCAGCATGGCCGCGCCGATCAAAACTTTCACCGTCGATTCTCTCGCCGTTCAAGTCTACGCCCGGCCCGCCGATTTGGTCACCGCCGCTGCGCGTGACGCGCAACAACAGCTACAGGCCGCTCTATCGGCCACCGGCACGGCGGCCGCAATCCTGGCCACCGGCAATTCGCAACTCGAATTTCTCGATGCCTTGATCGCTCTCGGCGGCGTCGACTGGTCGCGTGTCACGCTTTTTCACATGGATGAATATCTCGGCATCGACGCGCAGCATCCGGCGAGTTTCCGCCGTTACCTGCGCGAACGGGTCGAAACCAGGGTGCGCCCGCGCGCTTTTCATTACCTGGCCGGCGATTGCCTGGAGCCGCTGCAGGAATGCGCCCGCTATACCCAACTCCTGAAGGCGCAACCCATCGATCTGTGCTGCCTGGGGATCGGCGAAAATGGCCACCTCGCTTTCAATGACCCGCCCGTCGCAAATTTTGCGGATCCGCAGCTCGTCAAGCTCGTGAAACTTGATGACGTTTGCAAAATGCAACAGGTCAAACAGGGGCACTTTCCCAGTCTGGAAGCGGTGAATCCCTATGCGTTTACCCTGACGATCCCCGCCCTTTGCTCCGCCCGCAAAATAATTTGTCTCGCGCCCGAACAACGCAAGGCGCAGCCCGTCAAGGACGCGCTCCAAGGGCCGGTCAGCCCGCGGTGCCCAGCCTCGATCTTACGGCAACATTCACAAGCGTTGCTCTTGTTGGATGCCGAATCGGCCAGCCTGCTCTAACGGAGCGCCGGGCTCCGACCCGGCCCGAAACGAAGCTGTAAACAAAGTTGAAACGCGCCGGATCGGAGTTCGGCGCTCCGAAGATTATGGAACCCACGATTAAAATCGCCCTTGTCGGCGCCGGGATGTTCGGCGGCGACGTCCATCTCCGCGCCTATGCAGATCTCCAGCGGTTCGGCATTGCCGGCCAGCTTGCGCGCGTCGGCCTGGACAAGTTCAATCGCGAGCTCGCGCCGGTGAAATTTGAGTTGGTGGCCATCGGCACGCGCACCGAAGCCTCCGCCAAACGGACCTGTGCCAGTTTCAATGCTCTGACGCAGCCGACTCCCGATGACCCGTCTTCCCCATCTCCCATCTCCCATCTCCCATCTCCTGCCCCTCGGGCATACTTCGGCGACGAGCCCTGGCACGACATCCTCCGCGATTTCCCCGACCTCGACGTGCTCGCCGTCGCCACGCCGGATCATTTGCACACGCAGCCCATTCTCGCCGCGCTCGCAAAGGGCGTCCACGTCCTCACCGAGAAGCCCATGTGCCTGACGACGCACGAAGCCGACCAGATCATCGAAGCCGCGCGCGCGCAGAACCGCATCGTGGCCGTGGACATGCACAAGCGTTACGACCCCGATCACCTGCGCATCCGCGACGACATCCAGAAGCGCATCGGCGCGCCGCTTTACGGCACCGCTTACCTCGAAGAGCCGCTGGAGGTGAGCACGAGCACCTTCAAGTGGGTCGAGTCATCCGACCCGTTCAGCTACGTCGGCCCGCATTGGACCGACCTCATCTATTCCTACTACAAGTCGAAGCCTGTCTCACTCACCGCCGTGGGACAGAAGAAGCGCCTCATCCGCGACGGCATCAATGCCTACGACGCCGTGCAGGTGCGCGTGGATTTCGACAACGGCATGAGCATCAACTTCCACAACAACTGGATCACGCCGCCCGACTTCGAGGGGCCGGTGAACCAGGGCCACGAAATCGTCGGCGCCGATGGCAAGGTGGAGAGCGATCAGCAATACCGCGGCTTCCGCTGGTGGAATAAAGGCGGCGGCTCGCGCACGAGTAACAACCATTTCACCCGCGACGTCCTCCGCGCCGACGGCACGAAGGCCTACGTCGGCTACGGCGTGGACAGCCTCACCGTCGGCCTCGTCGCCGTGTGCCGCGTGAAATTTGCCGAGGAGACCCGCGACGCCGTCGCGCACCTCTATCCGACCGCCGAGGAAGCCCGCATCACCTGCGCCATCGTGGACGCCGCCGCACAGGTGCGTGATCTGAATTTCAAATACATGGCGGAAGGCAAAGGCGCGACCGTCACC
>JAYTXL010000246.1:0-21274 GCA_043742955.1 Verrucomicrobiota bacterium
GCGTCGTGCTGCAACCCAACGCTGGATTGCAAAATAGCGGCTTCACCCGTTCCGGCCGGCGAGTCGCCGGCCGGGACAGGCGAGTCGCCTGTGCTACCCATCAGGGTCGGAAGCGTGCTTCCGTATCGCTGGCCGCTCATTTTCTCCAACCCATCGAAGATCGGGCGGAAGATGTCGGTCTCGTAGTTCGAAATGGGGCGCGAGAAATCGGTGAAGCCTTTCGTGTTCTGAATGATCCCCGTGACCCGCTCGAAGCCCATGCCGGTGTCCACGTGCTTCGCGGGCAGCGGTGAAAACGTGCCATCCGGATTCGCGTTGAACTGGATGAACACGAGATTCCAGATTTCGATGCAACGCGCGTCGCCTTGGTTCACCAACGAACCCTTCGTATCTCCGGCGGGCGTGAGATCCACGTGCAGCTCGGAGCACGGACCGCACGGACCCGTTTCGCCCATCATCCAAAAATTGTCCTTCTTGTTGCCGTTGACGATGTGGATGGCCGGGTCGAGGCCGACACTGCGAAACTTTTCCGCCCAGAAATCCCAGGCTTCCTGATCGAATTCACTCGGATCATTCAGGGCCTTGTCCGGCCGATAAACGGTGGCGTAAATGCGCTGCGGCGGAAACTTCCAAATGCCGACCACCAATTCCCACGCCCAATCGATGGCTTCCTGCTTGAAGTAATCTCCGAAGGACCAGTTGCCGAGCATCTCGAAGAAAGTATGGTGGTAGGTGTCGAGGCCCACGTCATCGAGATCGTTGTGCTTGCCGCCTGCGCGAATGCATTTCTGAGTATCCGCCGCGCGGCCGGGGGTGTAGGGGCACTGCGTCTGTCCCAGAAAGATGGGTACAAACTGGTTCATGCCGGCATTCGTGAACAGCAGGTTCGGCGAATCGGGCATCAGCGAACTGGACGGGACGAGGGTGTGTTGCTTCGACTGGAAGAAGTCGAGGAACGACTGGCGGATTTGCGTGCTGGTGAACATTCGTTAAATGGTTAATTTGCAAAACTCGATTTTCAAAATCAGGCGCGGAGAATAGTCAGTAGACATTTCCAAGGCGAGTGAAGATTTGATGCAATCGCGACGGGCCAAGGCCGGCTGATTAGAGGTTGCTGCCCGGTGACGCTTTGAGGTTGGCCAGGCAAACTTACCGCTTACACTGCCCCCTCGCAGCGGACCTCGCTTTACCTTTGCGGCATGACCTGGCTCAGTTCCCCTTGGTGGTGTTCGTCGCCGTGCCGGTGGCGTTGGTCCCCGAAAGCGTTGGCACCGGAGCAGGATTACCCGGAAACACCGCCCCCCTTCGGATCCAGTCCACAATCGTCATGATTTCTTCCATCGTCAGCGCCTGTTTGCCCGCCGGCGGCATGATGTCGTCATGATCCGGCGGGAGTAGAATAAGTCGAACGAGATGGCTTTCGATCGGGTCACGAGGCTTGATTGCGACTTTGCCGCTTTCCCCGCCTTTGAGGGCAAGCTCGGGTTGATCCAACCGGTAATCGCCCTTCATTTTTTCCGCGCCATGGCAGCTGTAACATTTGGCGGCGAAGATGGGCTGAACCTTTTCCACATAGAAACGCTGATTCAAATCAAGGGTGGAGACGTCGGCGGAGTCGGTTGGAGTCGGTGTATCCTCCACCAGATCGCGCACAAATTGGGGGGCGTTCTCCACCAGATATCGTGAGCCGTGGGTCAGGCTTCCGCCACCGTGGCCAGCCATCACGACGAGCGTCAGCGTAACCGCCAGCAACAGCCGATATCCGAAGATCAAGCCCCGCGCTGCTGCGCGGCGATACGCGAGCTTTTGAACGAATAAGGCGAACAGGGTAAAAACCGGAACGCACATGCCGAAGATGCGGTGCTCGTTGAGCGCGTGCACTTCATAACCTCCAGTGGCCCCCCGCAAGATCCCCAAAGTCGCAGAGATGATCCCCGTGAGTAGGCTCAGCCACAGGACAAGCACCGCTATCCGCCGAATCTCCAGGCTCGGCCAGCGCAGACTGTAGATTTCAAGAATCACCGCCATGGTGAGGAAACCGATCGGAAAGTGAAGCACCACCGCGTGAAAGGGCGCGAGAAATGGTCGCCATTGAAAAATACTGTGCGGCGCGGCCACGGGGGCAGTGGCTGCGAACGCCGAAAACCCGCCCCCCAGAATTAGCAAAAACACCAGAGCGAACCACGGGTGCAGGTTGAATTTGGGACGCTTAAAGGACCTCATGATTTAATGTCGTGGAGTAAATTTGTGAAAGCCAGGCTTTCCCTGCTCATTGTAAATGCCAATAACTCGGCAAATCCTGCTTGGTATCGTTCAAGATCTCCCGGACCGCCTTTCGCGCGATGGGCGATAATTTTTGAAAATCAGCGGAGGCGTCCTCGCCTGAAAGGATGTCCCAAAGTCGGCGATACAAATGTTTCCGTGCTTCCGCCGGAAGGGAATCGAAGGCGGGCGAATAAATCATAAAGCTGCAGGGGAATTTGAACAGGCGCCCCTGCAAATCAAATTGCCGGAGCGAGCGACCTTGCTTGTCGTTGGGTCCCTGTTGGGTGAACCAACGGGCAAAGTCGCTCGTGCCTTTAACGGGCGCCGTTAGCCGGGCCTCGTCAACGAACAGCATATACTTCAGGGCCGCCTCTGCCGCCGGATAGGCCGCCCGCAAATTCTTGCCGGATTGCAGCGCGCTGTCGACCTCGTGGCCC
The DNA here is from genome assembly GCA_043742955.1 of Verrucomicrobiota bacterium. Taxonomy (GTDB): domain Bacteria; phylum Verrucomicrobiota; class Verrucomicrobiia; order Limisphaerales; family JAYTXL01; genus JAYTXL01. Next base: position 2,703 of record JAYTXL010000246.1, read on the forward strand.
AGCCGCGTGAGGAGGGTCTGCATATGCGCCTGGTGCTCAAGCACCATCAACGACACCAGATCGCTTCCGGGATCCGGATATTTACCAACGTCCAGAAAAGGCTTGAGATCAGTGATATTTGCATTGCACGTCGGATCCTTTTCGTGGCGGGCGATGGCTTGCGCGCCGAACAGGTTTCCCCGATGCGTTTGAGCCCCATGTTGGCCGGTGACGTAATAGCCACCCCACCGCTCCGACAGCGGCGTCCGATGCGTAACCATGAGGCCGCTGAGGAGATCCACATCGCCGTCGTCCTTGGTAAGAAACGAACGCACCAGCAAGCCGGGAACATTCAGTGTCTTGGCCGAAGCATGGCATTCCAGACACCGGTCATCCCGCACCAGACGGGGCTGGGCGGACTCTTTTTGATCGAGGGTATAGAACACCACCCCGAGCTTGGGATCCGTCGCGGATAACTCAATCAATTCGGCCGAAGGAACGTAGGCCACACTTGCCCGGTCATTATAATACAGGGCGCGCGGGTTGTGTGGGGAAATGACCGCTTTGTTCGGCGACGTCTTCGAGGCCACCAGTAATTGGGAGGAAGCGGGCAGGTTTAGTTCTCGTAACAGGGAGAGCAAGTAGCCGTGTCGCGCTTCGTAAACCAGCTTCGTTTCACCGCGCTCCAACCGCTGCTGTAAACTGGCAATCACCCCGGCAGCGGGTGTCGCCTTGTACATGTTCATGCCCTCATCGAACACCGGTCGCGCCGCCGCATCTGCGGCCCGAACCAAGGGCACCGCAACCCCGCAGGCCAGCCAGCAGGCCGCGCCCGCGACCAGACGCTCGTGCGCAAACCGGCACCTGAACCAGTCCGCGACAAATCTAAAACTCAATTTGGTGTTCACGACTTCCATGTTAGGACGACCGCGCCAGCCGAAGTCTTCACGGTCTTTGTCAAAGGCTTAACGTTTCTTGGCTTGGGCCGGCCAATCATCAGCCCATGGCCCACCGGCTGCAACCACTCCTCGAGAGTACGGTGACACATTCGTTGCAAAGTCACTATCGACAAATGCGCCCGGTTCGCGGAACATGGGAGAGGTAGCAACACACATGAGAACCGGAAAAGAACTCGTCTCAGCAACGAAGCCATACGCGGTGGATTCCCCCCTCCGAAGCTGGTGGTATGTCCTCTCAACGGCCTTTCTGCTGGCGGTGGCGGTGGCGGGAACACTACCGTATTCGCACTCCCACCTGATCATTCGCCTGAGCTGCAGCCTGCTCAGCGGCCTCCTCATTCTCCGGTTGTTTGTGATTTATCACGATCAACAACACCATGCAATCCTGTCGCATTCCCGGATCGCGGAAGGGTTTATGCGGGTTTTTGGGATCTTCACGCTGAGTCCCAGCAGCATCTGGCGCAGCTCACATAATCACCATCACAAGCATAACTCCAAGCTGCGCGGCTCGCATATCGGCTCCTTCCCCATCATGACCCGGACCGAATATCTGAAATCCTCACGGGCGACGCGTCTCAAATACCTCTTCATGCGCCATCCTTTGACCATTCTGTTTGGCTATGTTTTCGCCTTTCTGTTCGGAATGTGTCTTTACCCCTTCGTCAGCAATCCGCGCGAGCATTACGACGGTTTGATCGCCTTGGTATTGCACCTCTTGATCGCTGTGGCCTTGACATATTTCTACGGTTGGCCGGCCTGGTTACTCACCCAATTCCTGCCGCACTTTATTGCCAGCGCCATTGGCACCTACCTGTTTTATGCCCAGCACAACTTTCCGGGGGTGTCCTTTAATGACAAAGCCGGCTGGACCTATGACAAAGCGGCGCTGGATTCCTCGAGTTTCATGAAAACCGGCCCTGTGGCCGCCTGGTTCACCGCCAATATCGGATATCACCATATCCATCACCTTAATGCCCGAATCCCCTTCTACCGCTTGCCGGAAGTGCTGGAAGCGATTCCCGAGTTGAGCAACCCCAAGACAACGTCCCTCCATCCACGTGAAATCCTCCGCTGTTTGCGCTTGAAACTTTGGGATACCGAAGCGCAGCAGATGATCAGCCTGAATAACGCCAGCTAGCCAGCCAGCAAGGACGCCGGAGCTCTTCTCCAGGCTTGAACAATGGGTCAAACGTGCCCCAACTGCCGGGCGGTTGAAGCACCGCTGGATTCGCCAGCGCGGGCAACCTTCGAGCTGCCCCTCAATTGTGGCCAGTCAGATCCTGTGGGATTGCCCGGCCCATTGGTTCATCCCGATTTGTCCGTCCTTAAAAATTCATGAATATCGCCATTGAGACTACCAATTTGACCCGTGATTTTGGGGATTTCCGCGCGGTCAATCAGCTCAGCTTGCGGATTGAAGCGGGGCGCTTTTATGGCTTTCTCGGCCCCAATGGCGCGGGCAAATCGACCACCATCAAGATGCTCACGGGCTTGCTGGCGCCCAGCGCCGGCGCGATCCACATTTTAGGCGAGGACGTCAGCGATCCGCCGCGCGCCCTCGCGGTCAAGCGGCGGGTCGGGGTGGTGCCGGAAAATCTGGCGCTGTTCGATAACCTGACCGCGCGGGAATATCTCACGTTTATCGGGCGCATGTATTTGCTGCCGCCCGCCATGCTGCGGGAGCGCTGTGAGCAATTGCTGGTCATGATGGATTTGATTGGGGAAGACAAAAAGCTCACCCTCGAATACTCGCATGGCATGAAAAAGAAACTCGCCCTCGCCGCGGCGCTGATCCCAAATCCGGAGCTGCTTTTTCTCGATGAACCATTCGAGGGCGTGGACGCGGTCGCATCGCGGGTCTTGCGCGACACGCTGAAGCGCTGCGTGGAACGGGGGGCGACGATTTTTCTCACTTCGCACGTGCTCGAGATTGTGGAAAAACTCTGCTCCGATGTCGGCATCATCGCGCGCGGTCAACTGGTCCATCAAGGCACCATGGAGGAACTTCGCCGGGATGGTTCGCTCGAGGACAAGTTCCTCGCGGTGGTGGGCAATGGCGAACAAGCGGGACCTAAGCTAAGCTGGCTGGAGAGCTGAGTGAACTGGGAACAACTCAAAACCATTTTGTGGCTGCGCTGGCGGCTTACGCTTAATCAATGGCGGCGCAGCGGCGGACTCGGCGCGTTCCTGGCCGCGATCGTGGCCGTGGGTTCCGTGGTGCTCGGCGGCGTGAGCTTTGTCGGAGCGCTGCTGGGAGCGGCTTTCGGTTTGGGTGAAGCGAAACCAGTGGTGATCATGGGCATCTGGTTCGGCCTGACCGCCGGTTTTCTTTTCTTCTGGCTGATCGGCTTGCTGGCGGAAATTCAGCGCTCGGAGACCATCGATCTCCAGCGCCTGTTGCACCTGCCCGTCGCGCTCGGCCAGATGTTTGCCGTCAACTACCTCGCGTCCCACCTCACCTTGAGCCTTATCCTGGTCGTGCCGGCAATGACCGGTCTGGCGATCGGGCTCGCGTTTGCGCGTGGGCCGGCGATGCTGCTGCTGTTGCCGCTGGCCTGGGGCATGGTCTTCATGATCACAGCCTGGACCTATTGCCTGCGGGGTTGGCTCGCCGAATTGATGACCAACCCGCGCCGCCGGCAAACCGTGATCATGAGCATCACAGTGGGATTTGTGTTGCTGGGACAGTTGCCAAATTTTTATTTCAACGTCCTCCGGCAGTCACCCAAACCGCAACCCCCAGGCACCATCACTGCAGAAGATGCTCAGCGCCAGCGCGAAGCCCGGCAGACAGCAGAACAGCAAAAACTGGCACAAATGCTTGAGCTGCAAAAATTCATCCCGCTGCTCTGGCTCCCCCTGGGTGCGCAAAGGCTGGCGGAACATCAGGTGTTGCCCGCCCTCTTCGGCACCCTCGGTTGCGTCGGCATCGGCGCGCTGGGACTGCGCCGCGCCTATCGCGGCACGCTGCGCTTTTACCAAGGGGACCCCGGCGCAAACGGGGCCCGCAACCCGGCCAATTCCGCCCTCCGCACCACCCCATGCACCGCATCCACCCCAAATAGCCGTGACAATTTTCTCGAACTCCGCCCGCCATGGATACCCGAACAAGCCGCTGCCGTGGCGCTCGCCACCATTCGCTCCATGCTCCGGGCGCCCGAGGTCAAGATGGCCTGGGCCATGCCTTACCTAATAATGGTGATTATGGGGTCATCCTTGCTTTGGCGATCCACACCGCCACTGCCGGAAGCCGCCAAACCTCCCCTCCTCACCGGCGCCCTGGCTTTTTCGCTCTTCATGATGGTCCAATTTCTTTCCAATCAGTTCGGTTTCGATCGGGATGGCTTCCGTGCCTTCGTGCTTTCACCAGCGGATCGCCGGCTTATCCTGCTGGGAAAAAACCTTGCGACATGGCCATTTAACGGTTTGTTTGGCCTGATGCTGATCGCCTTCTTCGCGGTCTGGCTCCAACTCCCCACCGTCGCCATCCTCGCCGCAGTTTTTCAATTGATCACCCTGCTCCTCCTGGCCAGCCTGGTCGGCAACCTGCTCTCCATACTGGTCCCATTCCGCATGGCGGTGGGCAAGGTTGCCCCCACGAAAATACCCGCCCGCGCCATGCTCATGATGGTGCTGTGCCAGCTTTTTTTCCCCTTGGTAATGCTGCCGGTGTTTATCCCGCCCCTGTTGGAATGGCTGTGGCAATTCGCCAACTGGCCGGCGGGAGTGCCGGTCAATCTGCTCCTGTCGATGCTCCTCGCCACGCTCACAACCTGGGGCTACTGGCAGGCTCTCAACCCGCTCGGCCGCCTGCTGCATCGCCGCGAAACCAAAATACTCAACACCGTGGCGGCGGAGGTTGAATAGCGCCTCTCGGCCTCACTTGGGGCTGCTCCGTCGACTGGCATCCAGGAGCGCATCCGCAATGTCAAACACCGTCGTCAGACCCAGCTTTAAAACCATCGCTCCGAGAATCAAAACACTTCCCAGCGCCAACAGGCCGGCGCAAACAATCGCCGCCTCTCGCTGACTCATTACCGCGGACGGCTCCAGCCAGAAACGCAATCCCACAATAAAACTCACGGCCGCCGCAAGTAAAAGGACCACATGAATTACCGCCACGATCGAACGAAATCCCGCATAGCCGGAATCACGCCGGATCCGGTCACGAAGCTGCACGCTGGTCTCACTCACCGGCTTGCTGACCGCCGGCAGCAGGGCCGGCGGCAAAGTCAGTCGTGTCAAGTGCGCGCAATGCGGGCAGGCAACCAGATGGCCGGCGAGATCGGCGGGATATTCGATTCGACCGCGGCAACTGTCGCAGGCGGCTTTATAGTAGGCGTTGGCGGACATCGTTGGGTTCAGTTGGTTCAACCGGGCAAAGCGGCTGATCCACCACCCTAGCTGCCTGAATCGGCTTTAGCCAGCCCGAGTTATTGCCCAGCGAAAACCACGAAAAACCAACCGCCAACGAAGCCGAATTCTTATCCCCTCCGTGCTAATCCACAACTATTAATAGATACCCGTTCTATTTGCTCCCAGCGCCGCATTTTCCGACGGCCGCTCTGCGCTCCGTTGCGCCCCACAGCCGACCTCTGGCCCGCCGTCGCCCCCCCCGACTTTTGCCGGATCACCGCCGCCGCAACCAACGGACCGCACCAGCCAGCATCACTGTGGTTACCATCAACGCCGACGAGGCTGGCTCTGGTATTTGCGTCACCTGGAGGGCGGCGACCCGAAAGTCGTCATCTGCCGCGTCCGCCCAAATCAAAAACTCGAAGCCCGTATGGTTCACCGAAAACCAAAGATCGCGCAGCTCAGCAAAATCGTTCGGGTTGGGCGACACATCTTGCAATCTCAGGGTACCGTCCACGGTGAGATTAAAATCGTCAGTGCCTCCCACTCCCGCGAAATGGATCGCTTCGAGTTGAACGCCGGTGCTGAAGGTGAATTTTCGTCACCAGACCGCTAATACACATCGCGCTGATAACGCCGGACCGCCTTCAATTGCGCCAGATATTCCACCGCTTGTTCGGGGGTCTTTCCGCCCTCGAACCGGACAACCTGCTGCAGCGCGGCGTCCACATCCTTGGCCATGCGGCTGGCATCCCCGCAAACATAAACCGCCGCTCCGCGCTCCAGCCAATCCCACACTTCGCGACCGTGCTGACGCAATTGCTGCTGGACATATACCTTCTCCGCCTGGTCACGCGACCACGCCAGATCCAGCCGCGTCAGCACACCCGCCTTTTGAAAATCCTCCAACTGGGTCTGGTAAAGATAGTCCGTGGTCGATTTTTGGTCGCCAAAGAACAACCAGTTTTTCCCCGTCGCACCGGTCGCCTGGCGCTCCTCCAGAAATGCCCGGAACGGCGCGATACCGGTGCCGGGACCAATCATGATCATTCGCGTATCCCCATTCACCGGGGGGCGAAACAGTGGATTGGGATGCACATAGACCGGCACGCATTGCCCGGCGGCGACCCGGTCGGCCATGAACGAGGAGCACACGCCCTGGCGCGGGCGGCCGTGGCTCGCGTAACGCACCACGTTGATGGTCAGATGCACCTGGCCCGGATGCGCCTTGGGACTTGAAGATATGGAATATAGCCGGGGCGGCAGTTTTTTCAGCAGCGAGATAAATTCAGGCGCCAACAGCTTAACGGTCGAATGTGCCTGCAGCAGGTCAATGATTCCACGCCCCCAGAGATAGCGCGTCAACTCACCATTCACACCCGGCTCGACCAGCGTGCGCAACGATTCCGCACCGCTCCGCTCCGCCACCACCTTGAGCAAAGCAAGCGGAATCCGGGTGATTTCAAATTCACCCAGCAGTGCGTCCTGAAACCGCATCGGCCGGCCGGCCGGGCCGCCAACACTCTCGTCGCCGGAACACGCCAGCGCGACCAGCAGTTCATCAACGAGCGCCGGACAATTTTGCGGACGTACCGCGAGTGCATCCCCCGCCTCGTAAATCAGATCCGAGCCGGCCAGGGATAATTCAAAATGCCGTGTTTCCTTGGACGAGCCGGGCGAATTAAGGACGTAGTTGGTGAGCAGCGGCGCCGGGAATGGATTGTGCCTCCCAAACACTGCCGGCTTTTCGGGCGGTGTCCCGGCCTGGTCCGGCTGGGTGGTTAAGCCTTTACCATCAGCCCGACCACCCTCAATCGAGGACCGACCGGTCGGGATGGGATCGAGGAGGTTTGTCAGGGCCGAGTCCAGCCACTTCCCAAATGGCTCCTCATACTCCACATCACATTCAGCTCGCGGCTGGATCCGCTCCGCCCCAAGCTTTGCCAGCTGCTCGTCCAGCTCCCGGCCAAAACCACAGAACCTGGCATAATTGGAATCGCCGAGAGCACACACGGAATACTTGAGGCGGGCCAGACTGGGAGCCGCTGTGCTCTGGAGAAACATTTGAAACGCTTTGGCATTATCGGGTGCCTCTCCATCCCCGTACGTGCTGGTGATGAACAAGCCCCGCGGTTCAGCTGCCAGCTGAGCCGCCGGATACGCCGCCAGATCATGCACGGTGGCGGCGAACCCGCGCTTGCCCGCCTCCCGCGCAATGCGCTTCGCCAGAGTTTCACAAGTGCCAGTCTGGGAGCCAAACAGAATGGCAAGCGACTCAAGCGGCCTGGCCGCCGGCGATGAAAGCGTCACCCCTCCGGCAGCGGGCCCACGGGAATACAAGCCCGCGAAAAAACCGTTGAGATAGGCGCGCTGTTCCGGGGTGAACGGAGCGCTGTCGGGCAGTGTCGGCACCAGCTCAGAGGACGGATTCATGCGCTGAACATCTCCTGTAGTTGCTTTATTTCATGCCGCCGGGTGAACTCCGCAAAACCTTCTCCCGGTCCACGCCGCGCCAGATAAACCCGCAACACCTTCTCCAGCAGCGCCGGTATTTCATCAAAGGAAATGCCCGTGAAGACCTGCCGCGCCACCGCCTGCTGGTGACCATAGCCGCCCCCAAAGACAATGTGGTAACCCTCAACCGACGAGCCGCCGGCATTCACCTTCACACCCTGCAAGCCGATGTCGCCCATGTAATGCTGGGCGCATGAGTTCGGACAGCCGGTGAAATGGATGTTAATCGGCTGATCCAGACTAAGCTGTTTATCGAGCTGCGCACCGAGGGCGAGGGCATGCCCTTTCGTGTCCGTACTCGACCACTTGCACCCCTGATTGCCGGTGCAGGCGACGAGGCCGCCCTGGATATTGGTCGCCTCGTAATGCAAACCCGTGCGCACAAGCTGGCGTTTGACGGTCTCAACGAACGCGTCGGGCACGTCCGGAATCAAAATATTCTGCCACGGGGTCAACCGCAGTTGGCCGCTGCCGTAGTTCTCAGCCAGCTCCGCCAGCCGGCGCATTTGCTTTGCCAGCAGCACGCCGACGGGAACAACCACCCCCAGGTAATTTTTTCCGGCCTGCCGCTGACGATAGACACCCAGGTGGCCGTGCCGCACGGAGGGCGGTCGCGGCTCACAGGCTTCGCGGGCGAGCTTTACCATCGGGAAGGCGAGCTGTTTCTGCGTCTCGGCGAGGAATTTGTCCCCCCCCCATTTGTCCACCAGATATTTTAGGCGCGCTTTCTTGCGGTCGGTGCGGTCGCCGTGTTCCGTGAACACTCGGAGCATCGCGGCGGCCACGGCCACGGCTTCATTCGGCTTGATGATCACGCCGGCGTCGCGGGCAAATTGCTTGTGCCCGGTGATGCCGCACAGTTCGATGCGAAAATAGACGCCCGGCACAATGGTCGCCGGAGAAGACGGGGCGGCGAGTCTCTGGCCCTCCCCTTTTGACTCAGAAATATTACTCCCGCTGTCATCTCTTACCCGGCAAGCCATGAACCCGATGTCATTCGTGTCCGCCACCGTGTCCACCGCGCCGCCGCCTTCAAAGGCCACATTAAACTTACGGGGCAGATCATAGAGATCGCGATGATTCAAAATGTAGTGATGCAGGGCGTGGGCGAACGGCCGCGTATCGATCAGTTCCTGCGGATCAAATCCCGCCGTGGGCGACGCGGTAATGTTGCGCACGTTGTCCACGCCGCTCCCTTTTGCCGTGAGCCCCAGGCCTTGCAACCTGGTGAGCACGTTGACGAGATTCTTTGGCTTGATCTCGCGAATCTGAATATTCGCCCGGGTCGTGATGGCGGACCGGCCGTTGCCCCACTCGTCCGCGATCTCCGCCAGTCCGCGCAACTGCCCGGAGCTGACTTCGCCGGCCGGAATGCGGCAGCGCAACATGAAGCTGTTTTGCGCCGGAGCCACGTAGAACAATCCGTGATAACGAAACCGAAACGTGTCCGCTTCGTCGGGAAACGTATTCTCCTCCGCGTGCCGCAGCAGCCGGTCCCAGGCATCCAGACCATGCAATTCCCGCTTCCATAACTCCTGTTTCGTGGCCTCCGCCAGCGGGGTTCCATGAATCATCTCTTCCCTGGACGCAGCCAGGTTTGGCTGGCCGGGACTGGGGGTCGCGGTCAATCGGCCATCGGCGACCTCGCCTACGAAGGGAGCTTGGCCGCGCGTGGCGACCCCGGCCAGAAAACCTTGCAGGTATTCCTTCTGCACGGCGGTGAATTCGCCGCCCAGCGGCAACGGTAGGTGGTTTTGGGCCCCAACCGGGATCGGTCCGGATTCGATGGTAGTGCTCATGGGCGGGTGTTTCTGGCCTGGGTTTGTTCGAGCCGCACGGCGCAATATTTGTAGCTGGGTTGACGCGAATGAGGGTCGAATTCTCCCAGCGTGAGCTGATTGGTCACCTCGTAGTGCATTGGCAAAAACACATTGCCCGGCCGCACGGTGGGGGTGAGCACCGCAGTGCACTCGATTCGTCCGCGGCGCGAAGTGACCGACACAATCGAGTTCGGCTCGATCCGCAAACGCGCCGCGTCGGCGGGGTGGATTTCAACGTACGGATTGGCCGGATACAGGGTGCGGAGCACGGCGGATTTGCCGGTGCGCGTGTTCGTGTGCCACTGCGCGCTCGTGCCCCGGCCGGTCAGCAGAACGAAGGGAAAACTCTCGTCCACCGGCTCGGCCACCGGACGCGGCGCATCAAAGAGGAAAATGGCCTTGCGGTCGGGCGTGAAGAATTGTCCATCGGCGAAAAGGCGGCGCTCCCGGGCAGGTTGAAGGTTTGGCGCGGGCACTCCAATATTCGGCGGAGCCTGGGATTCAGGGCGCGTCCACGGCCATTGAATTCCCCCGCACGCGTCGAGGTGACGGTAGTCCTCGATGCCCGTGATGTCACAGGGCTGGCCCGCCGACAGGCGTTTGAGAACTTGGAACACCGACTGCGGTGAAGTCCATTGCGTGAACAGTTCCGCACAGCCCCAGTATTCGGCGACCAGGCGGAAGATATTAAAATCGCTCAGCGCGTGGCCGGGGGCGCGGGAAACTTTTTTCACATGACCAAAGCGTCGCTCGCTGTTGATGAACGTGCCCTCCTTCTCGCCCCAACCGGCGGCGGGCAGAATCAGGTGCGCCGGTTGCGCGGTGTCGGTGCTGACGTACATATCCTGCACCACCAGGAATTCCAACCGGGCGAGCGCGCTCTTCGCCCGGGCGGAATTGATCCACGAATGCGCCGTATTGGTGGCGATAACCCACAAGCCCTTGATCTTTCCATCGGCGATTCCCTCAAGAATCTGGTCGTAGGCGAGCGAGTTTTTTGCCGGAATTCGCGCCGGGTCGAGGTGGAGCCGCTGCGCGACCTCCGCCCGGTGCGCGGCATTCAGGAAATCGCGTCCGCCGAGCAACCCCGAGGCGTTGGCGAATAACCGCGAACCCATCGCATTGCACTGGCCGGTAATGCTGTTGGCACCGGTGCCGGGGCGGCCGATGTTTCCGGTCATGAGCGCGAGATTGATGACCGCTTGGGCCGTGCGCGTGGCCTCGTGGCCCTGATTCACCCCCATGGTCCACCAAAAACTCACCGCCCGGCGGGTGCCAATGCTCCGGGCGAACTGTTCCAATTGGCCGACCGTGAGTCCGGTTTCTTGCGCCACCCTTTCGGGAGTGAAGGGCAGGACAAATGCGGCGAATTCGGCAAAACCCCGCGTGTGCTGCTCGATAAACTCGCGTTGGATCCAGTCCTTTTGAATGAGCAGATGCGCGATGCCATAGAGCAGCGTGAGATCCGATTTCGGCGCGAGAGCGAGATGCTGGGTGGCGTTCATCGCCGTCTCAGTCTTCCGCGGATCAATCACGATGAGCTCGGGCTGGTTTTCATTGCGCAACACACGCTGCCACATGATCGGATGCGCGATGCACGGATTCGAACCGATGAACACCAGCGTGTCGGATGCCTCAAAGTCGGCGTAGGTATAGGGCGGCGCGTCAAACCCGAAACTCTGCTTGTAGGCAACATGGCTCGTGGCCATGCACTGGCGCGTATTCGAGTCGCCATGCAACGCCCCCATCCCGAATTTCCAAAGCGCTCCGAGAAACGCCATCTCCTCCGTGCAGATCTGGCCTGTGCTGAGAAACGCGACGCTCTCTGAACCATGCTGATCCATCAGCGCCTTGAAGCGGAGCGTGAAAACCTGCATCGCCTCGTCCCAATCGACGGGTTTGAGTTCGCCCGTGTCCGGGTTTCGCAACAGTGGCGTCGTGGCCCGATCGGCCGCTGCCAGGGGCGTGAGCGCCTCCCAACCCTTCGGGCACGCCATGCCCAGGTTCACGGGATGGTCGGCCGTGGGGGTGAGGTTCACAGCGACCCCGGATTGCAAATGCACATCGAGCGAACAACCCGTCGAACAATACCCGCAGATCGAGCGCGTGGTGGCGTCCGGCCGCAGGCGGGCCGGAACTTTGCCGAGGCCGAAATCGCCGGGTTGCAACCGGAGATCCTGCGACAGCGGGCCGGACCATTGGCGAAAGATCGAATTGGCCTGAACCTTCGACGCCGGCAGATCCTGGGTGAGATCCACAGCCTTCATCCGGGGAAGACTCGCGTCTTTCGTCATGCCCCCCTTCATGAGGCTCCTCCTCCCGGCATTTTCGGCGCGACCTCGGCCACGAAGAACAAGTGACGCTCGATCAACTCACCCGCGAGGGCGAACCCCAGCGTTGCCATCGGCCAGGTAATGCCGGCGTGGCCGTTGAGAGCCAGCGCTGACAGCGCCACCCCACCCGCTACCGCGCACGCCACGCGCAACCGGAACAGCAGTCCGAGCGGGCCGGTGAGTAGCAACACAGTTTTGTTTAGCGCCGTGAGGGAAGGCGATTGTTCGTCCACGAGAAATCGAAAGATGCGGCTCTCCCAAACAACTTTGACGACGATTCCGGCCAGCACCAGCCACCCCGCTTTCCCCGGCGGAAGCGACGGCGCCATCACCAGGCCAGCTGCGCCGCCGAGCAGAATCGTGGAACCGAAAAACTTCCCAAAGGTCATCGGCGCATTCCAGAACGGACGCCGTGTGTCCACGTAAACCATCGCCGAACACGTCACCGCCAGGAGTCCCGTGGTGGCCGCCAGGAGCGCGGAGAGCGGATGGAGCAAAACCAAATGGGCACCAAGTGCAGCCAGGAAGCCACCGAAGACCAGCAACTCGCGGCTCAGCCACGACCGGCGCCAGCCCAGAAAGCTGCGCCACGCCTTGAGTGGCTGGCCCAGATGGAGGGTCCCGGCGAGGACGCCCAGGATCGTGCTGACCAGCGCGGCGAGGGCGGTGCGGCGGGAACCACCGCCATCCAGTGCCGCCAGCAACGCCAGACCGGCACCGAGCTGTGAAAACACGAGCATGACCGTCAAGGGTGGATGTGGCTTCGCCGGATGCACTTCCCGGGCATCACCGGCCTTGAGATTGGCCGGCAACGGACGTTTTGACACGTATCGGGTGGTCGGCAGCGTAATGGCGGGATTGGGTGAATCCTGGAGAAATCGATTGGGGGCGGTGTCAAAATTCTCCGGCAGATTGCTGAACGCTTCCAGCTGGCGGTAATTTCCCCGCACCCTGGCCTGATCCACCACCGTGATGCGGATCGCCTCGTTCGGGCAGGCTTGCACGCACGCCGGCGCTTCACCGACGGCGAGGCGCGCGCTGCACATGTCACATTTTCTCACAATGCCACGCTGGGGCAGATACTGCGGCACTTCGTACGGACACTTCATCACGCAATACTGGCAGCCGATGCACTGATCATCGAGATGGCGGACGATCCCGGTACTGGGGTCTTTGTCGTAGGCCAGCACCGGGCAGCCGTTGAGGCAGCCGGGGTCCACGCAATGATGGCACGCCGTGGTGACAATCTGCTTGATCGGCGCGCGCCCGTCGGTCGAGGCGAGCACTCCGACGCTACGCCAGGTCTCCTCCTCGTCGAGGCCGTTCAGCGAATGGCACGCGGTCACGCACGCCTTGCATCCGCTGCACTGATCGAGATCGACCTCGAAGGCGTATTGCTGCCCGGGTGCCGGCGACCTGGAGGGGAGCAAATCGCGATAACGATGATCCCGGATTTCGTGCGCATCGTGCGCCCGCGAAAATATTTCAACCGCGGTAAGCTGGCGTTGCTCGGCCAGCAAGTCGTCAATCAACGTGCGCGCTTCGGTGGTGTCAGGCCGATTCAAAGCTGGCCTGGTTGGAGGCAGGTTGATCATCAAAGTCAGGCGACGTTCGCTCCATGATTTCGCACCTCGAGGGACTGGGGGTGGAGGCATCCAGGTTTGCCAACCCAGTTAGATTGCCTATCCACCCGCACGATGAGCGCGAGCGCGGCAGGAACGGAAAGGCCGCTACTGTAGCTGCCGGTGAGCTGTTTTGACCAGCCAAAGCGTGTGGGGAGGTGGCCCGTCTTCCAAAACGATTGGTTTTCCATCATGCTGCCACTCAACAAGCAACCGGGATGCTGGACAGGCTCAACCGCTCAAATATTTGAATGAAATGTTTTCATCGGTACCATGAAGGCAACTACCAATCGGTCGGGCAGCCCAGATCCACTGAAGCTTGGTGAATCGGACGGGGAGGATGTTGCTCCAAATGAGTGTCGGCCAGCGGGTTATTGATTATGCCTATTAACCCTTCCACCGATCGTGTGAATTAATTCCCTGCTCCCTTTTGTCCAGCATGCGCAAGAGGATGCGAGTGCCTGGCGTTATCACCAACCCACTTCGGCTGATACATTTCAACTTCGTGATTACCGAATTGGGGCGATAAACGCGAGACGAAGGGTTATGGCTTCTTCAAGTGATAAAACATTTTTACACCAGTAAACGGCTGAACAATGCTGATATTCCCGCCGTTTGTCAGGAAACTGCCGGTCACATTGCTCCACGTTATTGGAAGCGTCAGGCTTAAGGTCGATTCCAGCCGGTAACTGGCTGCGGTTTCCGGCCAAAGCAGAGTCACGCTGTTGCCGGTCCTGACGCCCCTCAAGGTGGGCGCGGGTGAGGCATTGAGGGTGAGGGTGAAGGTCTGCGCTGCACTAGTGTCCATCCCTCCACTGGCGGTGCCGCCGTTGTCATGGGCGATGACGGTGACGGTGGCGGAACCAGTCGCGTTTGGCGCCGGGGTGAAATGCAGTGCGCCGGGGGTCGCCGTGTCGGTGCCATCGATGAACGGCGGCACACTGAAAAGCGTATTATTGTTGTTGGTGACGGCAAAGCTCACCATTTGCGCCGACTCGTTCAGCGGACCGGCGAGAATATTCGTAGCGAAGTTGTTGGTTGAGTACGCGCCCGAGCCACCCTGAACCGTGACGATCAATCCAAGGGTAAAACTGGGTGCATTATTTACCGGCGCAACGGTAATGATGAACTGTTGTGGTTCACTGGTGTCCACCCCACCGTTGGCCGTGCCACCATCGTCATGCAGTCGCACGGTAACGGTCGCCGAGCCATTGGCATTGGCCGCCGGGGTGAAGACCAGCACACCGTCCGGGTAAATTGTGGGCGGCGCGCTGAACAGTGCGGCGTTGTCATTACTGACGAGGAAATCCAGCTCCTGACCCGCCTCAAATTCGGCCGTGCCGCCGCTCAGATTTGTGGCCCACAAAGCGCTGTAGGTGCCGGTGCTTTCGGACACCGCCACATTGCCACCAGAATTGAAGCTCGGCGCAGTATTCACCAGAACAGTCAGCACGGCATCGGAACTCACCACGGTTCCCAACCGGTTGCTCACGGTCACGCTATACCGTCCCGCATCGGTAAACTGAGCCGCCGAAATGGCGTAGGTCGCGTTGGTCGCGTGCGGAATATTCCCACTTTTGAACTGCCACTGATAACCCAGCACCGGCTCGCCGCCCGCCACCACCGTCAGAATCACGGCAACCCCGCCGCTTACGTCTTGGCCGGACGGCTGCTCCACAATGACCGGCGGCATGCCTGGCGGCTCGTACTCCACCACGAATGGTTTAAACTCGTAGTCGTAGGCGTCCGCCCAGGCTCCCGAAGGGTAGAGCTGGAGGTAGTTCTGACCACCCTCGCCACCAGCACCGTTCGGCTCGCCCGATTGCCAGTTGGTGAAATTGAACGGTTCATCCGCGATCCAGCGGAAGCCGCCGGCAAGTTGATAGCCACCAATCCACGAATTCGCGCTGATGAGACTGGTGACGAAGTCGTTCTCCACCAGGTTCGTGATGCTGGCCAGATGACCGGTGGCGCTGTTAAAGCGCATTGTCTCGGATGCCGCCTTCGCCCCCAGCCAGTTGGTCGCGAAGGGCACGACCTCGTAGAAATGGCCGTTGTCCGGCAGGAAGGCGACCACGCGCAGCACCGCATCGGCCGCGACGGAGTTCGCCGCGTCGGCCACCACCACCGAGTAACGACCGGCCTGATTCATTTGGGTGTTCGGCAGCGTCAACGTCGCGTTCGTTGCTTGGTAGATGTCCGAACCATTGAAGCGCCATTGGTAAGTCACGCTGCCCTCACCCATGGCTCCGACCGAGAACTCGGCCGTCTGGCCGCGCAACACAATCTGCGAGGCGGGTGGCGGATTTGTGATGACGGCAGGCGCAATGACCGCGAGTGTGGCCAAGGCGCTGTTGGTCGAGCCAAAGGTGTTGGCCACCACCACGTCGTAGTTGCCTGCGTTGGTCGCGGCCAGCCCCGTCAAATGCAAAACGTCATTGGTCTGATTGGCCAAAGGCGCGCCATTGCGCCGCCACTGATAGGCCAGCGGCGCGGTGCCCTCCACGACCACATTGAACGTGAAGTTCAACCCGATCCCGCCTGTTCCACCCTGCGGCTGCGCCGTGAAGTAGGGCGCGGAATTCACCGTGAGCGTGGCCGACACCTCGGCGGAGCCGTAGAGGTTTTGTGCGCGCACGGTGTACGTGGCATCGTCGCCAAACTGCACATTAGCAAGATTCAGCGTCGTGTTGGTGGCATCGAGGATCCCATGATAGTTGTAGCGATACCACTGATAGGTAATGCCCGGAGAGCCGGTGGCGGGGACCGAGGTGAAGATCACATCACTGCCGCGCATCGCCGTCTGGTTCACGAGCGAGAGACTGAAACTGGGCCGGATGCCGCCGGTCACGTTCAGCGTGAACGGCTGTTCTTTCGCCGAGGCATTCCGGGCCGTAAGGTAATAGGTCTGCCCGGCCACCCACGGCCAGCCGTACAGATCGGTGGCTAAGCCTGAATCCACGGTGCCGCCATAGGATCGCCAATGCGCGTTACCGCTCGGGGTGGAAAACGTGCCTTGTTCGATGGCCACCTGCACGTCCGCGCTGTGGGTCGAAGTGTGCCGCCATTGCGTCGCTTCAACGGGAGCGAAGACTTTCCAAGTTAGTTCGCTGTTCGCTGGGATGTTCGTCACCACCGTGCCGGAGAAAAAGTCCAGTGCCGGAAAGCTCGGCAAGGCCCCGCTCGCCGACGAACTCACCGTAAAGGTCGCGTCATTCACCGCGCGGAAGCCAAGGTAGTAAGTGCTGCCCGGCCGCAAGGGCGGCGTGGTGAAGATATAATTTCCGGCCGCGTCGTAATTGGCGTAAGGGCCTTCATTCTTGGCATCCGTAATCCAGTCACGGATGGGATGGTTGTAATAGTCGTAATCATCCGCCCGGCTCTGCCCGGGCGGGACATTGTCGCGCACATACATTACAACATCACCGAGCTCCTGGCTGAAACTTACCGTCCAGCTGGACGGTGCGTTCACCGGCACTTGCACCCGGTAATAGCGCCAGTCGCCACCTGCGAGGATTTGGTTTGCGAGTGATCCGCCATAGAGCGGTAAATCCTGGATGTCCCCCACGGAGAGCCGCAGGCGATAGCGCACGTTCGAGTCACCGGCAGCTTGCACAGCCAGATACCAGAGGCCAGGCGCGAGCTGCGTGTCCGAGCGGCCATCCACCGGAACCCAATTGCCGTATTCGGTTTGCGTGCCAGCGGTAAGGGCTCGTTCGTAGAGATATCCGCCATGCCCAGTCGCATTGTGGAAGAGGGTGGGCACATCGTAGGGGCGCAGATAGAGATTGGGGTTGCCGCTGATGGCCTGCAACTGCGCGCGGAGCAGGCCCGCGTTGTTCGTAGGCACGATGATCGCGTAGTAATGGAAATCACCCCGCGCCAAGTCCGTGCCGTGATCGCCCGGCGGCACTTCACCCACCGCAGGCGGGAGCAGCACTCCGTTCGTATCTGTGCCCGTGTCGCCGAAGTAAGGGAAGCTCAAGCCCGGTGTGATCGTAGCGACTTGGCCTGCGGCAGGCATGATCCATGCGGGACGTTGCAACGTCACCGGTTCACTCGTCAGGGTAAAAGTGGTGGCCCCGCCGCCACGCACCTCCGCATAGTAATCTCCCGGTGCTAGGAAAGGCGGGACGATGACGGCCTGCCCGCTGGTGAAAGGCGTTGTGTCGGGCGTGTAATCCGATGGAATGCCTCCGCGACGAACACGCACCGTGGGGCTGCCTTGGGATTGATTTAGATCCAAATTCCAGCCAATGACCGGCAAACCGGCATTCGTGGCAGGAACCGTAAACTTGAAGAATGCACGTTGATTATCCGCTAAGTTGCCGGTGGCGGAATTATTCAGTCTATTGGTGTTGAAGTCGGAGCTGAAGTTCAGCGTGACCGGGGCAAGCTGTCTCACTTTTAATGTATAGCTGGCATCGCTCCAGGGATAGCTGGCCTTGACCGTCAGACTATAAGTGCCGGCCGGCGAGTTGGCCACCGTCACCAGGCTGCCATCTTGCCACGTCAGCGGCACGCCGCCCTCCACCCCATACGAATTATTGTTGTAGCCATTCGGATTGGGCAAGTCGGTCCCCGTCGTGAAATCCATCCACGGATTGCCCACCCGGTTTTCCAGCCGCGCCTCCAGCACCAAGGTTCCGGCGGGCACCGTGAACCGATACGCCGCCACGTCGCCCCCTTCCAATAACAGGTTTGTGCTTACCAAATCCGCGCCCCCCACCGGATTCAACGTCCCCAGGTCTGTCACCGGCAAGGCCAACGTCGTCACCACATACGTCGTGTCATTGCTGCCGATATTAGAGCCGGCTGGATTCTGGCCCTGGCTCACCACGCCCAGGTAATACGTCCCCGCCGCGAGGTTCGTCACATTTTGGTTGAGCGCATAATCATAGTAAACCGAGGGCAACAGCAAATAATGCTCGTTCCCCGCCTTCTGCATCTTCCGCCCATTGCCATAGCTGTTGTAAGGATCAGCGTATA
>JAYTXL010000247.1:0-2353 GCA_043742955.1 Verrucomicrobiota bacterium
GCCCCAGTCCGGCACCCACGTGTTCGTCGTTCCATGCCCCAACTCTCCCATCCCCGGCGCCGCCCGACTAGACGGGGTTAGTAACACGGATACGTTCAACGGGCGCATCCGGGCACTGCTGCGGTAGCGTCAGGCATCCTTGCCTGCCGTAGAGTTGGGCTTCCAGCCCGGCGGAAACAGCATTCGTGCGAGTGATACCATTTGCAAATGACTTCCGGTTAAATCAACCATCCGGCAGCGCCGCCCTGCAACCGCTGAGCATTACCCACAACTTCGGGGTGAGAAACCAGACGCTGGGCATGGTCCTGGCCGCAACGGGTTCACCTGCTTCGAGCGGCGGCGGACGCCCCTGACTAACATTCCCCAGCCGGCCGTCAACCCGGCGGCACAACTCGCCCAACGAGCGCCCACGGCGGCGGGCGGACCGCGACTGCCCCGAACCCTTTACAACCTTTTGTTGCATATGCAACAAAAGGTTGTAAAGGGTTCGGAAGCGGACGTTGGGTGGGCGGACTCACCTGGGTTGCCGACCCGGAACCAGCTTGCGTCTGGGAAGATTTCCGTCGGGACGGAGGTGCGGCGCGGGCGGATTCACCTGATCTTAATAGTGCGGCCCGGCGCGGGCATCGGTTTATTCGATGCTGGCCACCGGATTATCAATTAACCCTTTTTGCCAGCCGCCATTAGGGTCGCGCCATGAAAACCAAACGCGGCTCCCTTGGAATCCGATCAGAACTGTGGGTTTGCGGCCTGGCCATGGCATTGCTATTCTTCGCCGAGGCTTGGCTGCTCGGGCGTTTCCGGCGCGATTGTTCCGCGACCATTTCGGTGGGTGAATGCCTGCCCGGTGTGCCGGTCGTGAATAGTTTTTTTGCGTTCAACTGAAAGGCACGATTATGAACGAGGCCGAGCGTTTGGAACTGGAGCAGTTGAAAAAACGACAGGACGCGTTGGAGCTGCAACTCCAGTCGGCCGCCGTGCAACTGGAGCAGCTCCGCCTCAGCCTCGCGCGTTTAGACCACTCGTCCAGTTCGGTGGCCCCCGTGATCACTTCGAACGCCCCCCGGACAACGCTCGTCCCGGACCAGCAACCGACGGCACCGGCTCAGACCTGGCCGGAAAACCGACGCGCCGAGAACGCAACCCCCGCGCTCCCCGTGTTGATTCCGCCGGTGATTCCGACCCCGGTGACGCCCCTCCCCATCACCCCGGCTTTCGCTGCGCCGACCGCTGTAGCAACGACGCCAACCGCCACCCCGGAGTCTTCCTTTGAAATGCGGCTCGGAAAGTTCGGGCTCGTGCGGGTGGGGATTGTATTGATCCTGACCGGTCTGGTTTTCCTTGCCAATCTCGCGTACCAAAAATGGATTCCGAAATTGGGACCGGCGGGCAAAGTCACCCTGCTCTATCTGTCCAGTGGACTGTTGCTCGGCGCGGGTGCCTGGTTGCAACGGAAGCAGAAGGTGGCCGCGCTCAAGAATTACGCGCAAGTCCTCTTCGCCGGCGGTTTGGCGGCGGTCTTTTTCACCACCTACGCCGCGCATCATATCGCCAATTTGAAGGTGATTGAGAGCGCCGTCGTGGATGGACTGCTGCTCCTTGGGTGGACGGGCTTCATCGTGTGGCTCGCCGACCGGCAAAAGTCCGAGGTGCTGGCGCTCTTCGCCATCGGGCTGGCCTACTACACCTCGATCATCACGGACGTGGGATTGTTCACGCTCTATTCCAATCTCGTGCTGACCGTAGCGGCGGTTTTCTTTCTGGTGCGCAACCGCTGGGCGACGGTTTCCTGCGCGAGCCTGATCGCCACCTATGTTGGTTTCGCCTTCGTTGCCTGGCGTTTCTTGCATCACGGCCAGCCAACGGAGGAGTTGTTCCACGGCGGTTTGTTCCTGGCCGGCTACTGGATACTTTTCACCGCCGCCGCCTTCCTTGCGCGCAGTGAAAACTTGTCCGGCGCACCGCGCGCCTTGTTTGCGAGCGTGAACAACCTTGCGTATTTCGCGCTCGTCCTCCTCTCGGACGTTCACGTGAACCACGACAATTTCTGGAAATACTCCCTTGGTTTCGGTGTGGTGCTGCTGAGTTTGGCATTTCTCGCCCGACGGATTCTCACCGACGAAGCGGTTTTCCGGAATGCTTATCTGACCCAGGGACTGCTTTGGGTGACCGTAGGTTTCATTGCCTATTTCACCGGACTCAAACTCGCCTTGGTCCTCGCAGCGGAGAGCGTGGTTCTACTTCTGATTGCCCGCCAGCGAAACAACTTGATCTTGCGCGCCGGCGCTTTGATTGCCGCAGCCCTGGCTGTGGCCTGGGGATTTGCCGGCATGAAAAAGGAAACGGCGGAACT
>JAYTXL010000248.1:0-1651 GCA_043742955.1 Verrucomicrobiota bacterium
CTCGCAGCCGTCCCCTTTTGTTCCCGCCCCGACATTCTTTTCCACGGCGCAGGCCGAGAGATTTGATGAGTCCTGTTTGGAGATAAAGTCGCGTGGCCCCGGTGTCCACCAAGGCCTCGGCCTCGACGGTGCGGGGTTTGCCCTTGAGCAGCTTGTGCTCGCGCAAAACCAAGTCGCCTTGGTTGGTCAGTTTCATGGTGACGATGACTTTTCCCATGCGCGAATTGTGCCTGATGGTGGGGCAGGCGTCAAACTGGGGCTGTGAATTTATTTGGGTGATGCGCCGATATTCGATTACTCTCCTCGCACAATGTTCTCATCACGGTTCACCGCCATCTTTCTGTCCGTCGCGCTCGTCACACACGCGGCGCAACCCGCCGTATCGCCCGTGGCGAATCCACCTGGCCTCGCCCGCTCATTCGCAAATTGGAAAGCAGCCTGCGACAAACTACCTTCCAACCGGTCACTAAGAGGGCGTTTGGCGGGCAACGAACTGCTGCCCCTCCCCCGCTTCTTCGAGTTCGATGACGTGCTGACCGCATTTTTCGCGCAGTGCCAGACCGGCGCGTTGTCGGTCGCCGCGAACTGGGTCGCTCCTCCGCCCGCCCAGAGCAACTTCTTCAACACCGCCACCGCTTATTTTTTGCCGTCGCCCACTTCACCTTCGACCCCGGCCATCCCCTTTGAACCCTTCACGCAAAAGTTCTCCGTCTCCGAAGACAGTGAGATTTTTTTCCGGGCCGACCTGCACGGCGACGTCCGCTCCCTGCTCGCCGACCTGACCTGGCTTCATGAAAAGGGTTACCTGCGCGACTTCAGCATTGTCCGCCCGAACTTTCACATGATCTTCCTCGGCGACTACACCGACCGCGGCGCGTATGGCATCGAGGTGCTCTACACTTTGTTCCGCCTGAAGGTCGCCAATCCCGACCGCGTTTTTCTGGCGCGCGGCAATCACGAGGAGGTTTCGCTGCAATCGCGCTACGGCTTCATCCGTGAGGGCCGGGCCAAGTACGGCGCTGATTTCAATGTGCAAAAAGTGGAGCGCGCCTACGATTTTCTGCCCGTGGTGATCTACGCGGGCACCGGTGAGAATTTCATCCAATGCAATCACGGCGGGATGGAGCCTGGATTCACACCCCACGCCCTGCTTGATGCGCCCGCCCCGACAAGTTTTCAATTCCTTGGCATGCTCCAGCAAAAGAAATTCCTCGACGAGCATCCCCAATGGTTCGCCGACGCGGACGCGGAGTCGCGCGCGACCGCCGCCGGCTCTTTCAAAAACTTCCAGCCCGCCGACCCGATTCTGCCCGCGCAAATCGGATTCATGTGGAACGATTTCACCGTGCTGGCCGGCGAGCCGCCGTTCGCGATTGATCCGGGCCGGGGCGCGGTCTATGGCGCGCGCTCGACCCAGTACCTTCTGCAAAATGCCGGCACGAAAACCCGGCGTGTCCAAGCGGTGTTTCGCGGCCACCAGCAGTCTCCCACGCTCAATCCCATGATGCGCCGCCTCGTGGCCAGCCGGGGAGTTTTCCGCCATTGGCAGGCGGCGGATTCGGCAAAATTGCTCAACGCTCCGATCGATGAACTCGCCAAAATTCTTGAAAGAGGAGAGGTGCGTTCCATCCCCCCGGACTCCGTCTGGACG
>JAYTXL010000249.1:0-2129 GCA_043742955.1 Verrucomicrobiota bacterium
TTCGTGATGAAGGACGCCGATCTCTTCGCCCTGCGCTTCACCAACGAAAAACCCACCGGAGTCACCCCATAGCCAACCGCGAATGAACCCGCAACCCACCCCCGCGTCACCCCACCCTACTGCCGAGCGCAAGGGCATCACCCGGCGACACGTCATTAAGAGCGCCGTCGGCCTCGGTGTCGTTTCCACACTGCCGGGATGCTCCACGATTTCAACGCCGCATGACCCCGCGTCGGTCCACGCCATTCATCGCGAAAACGCCCGGCCCGGCACCCGCGACTGGTTGCTCACCAAGACGCGGATCGACGCGAAAACCAAATATCGCAGCCCATGGATCGAAGGCTACTGCTCCCGCGCCACGGTGAAGGCCGGCGAGGAGATCAGTTTCCACGTCAGCACGAATCCCTCCTCATCTTTCACGCTCGACGTTTTTCGCATGGGCTACTACGGCGGTACGGGCGGACGGCAGGTCGCCAGTTTCGGTCCGTTCAAAGGCGTCGTGCAACCGGACCCGCCCGTCGGTCCGAAGCGTTTGCGGGAATGCGATTGGGATCCCTGCCACACCCTCAAAGTCCCGCGCGACTGGTTGAGTGGCGTCTATCTCGGCAAACTCACCGAGCAGCGCGAGGGTTTGCAAAGTTACGTCATCTTCGTCGTGCGCGATGATCGCCGCGCTGATTTTATTTTCCAAGTCAGCGACAACACCTGGCAGGCCTATAACCGCTGGCCCAGCCAGTTCTCGCTCTATGACAATGGCCAGAGCGTCTGGTATTGGGGCAATAACGTGGACATCAGCTACAACCGTCCCTATGGCCTCTATTGCCAGATTTACAACGAGCCATTGCTGCCGGGGTAAACGTCGGCTTCTTTTCCGGCAACACCTTTCCCGGCTTGGTTGGCTGGGAATGGCACGGCGATCCCCCGCCGATTCCCGGTCTGGAAATCATTTCCACCGGCCCGACGCAATCCGCTCCCGGCAAACTCAACGGCGGCATTTACACCGCCACGACGTATCCTGGTCCGAAGGGCAACTTCGTCTTCAACGCCTCGACCTGCTGGTGGGCGGACGGTATTTCCGCACCGCCCGGCTACGCGCGACCTTCCGTTTACACCTCGCCCCAAGGCCCGCATTCACGTGTGCAACAAATCACCGCCAACGTGCTCAACCGGATGCGCGGCGGCATGACCGGATAAACCGCTGCCGCTGCTACCCTTTGTCTTCCTTGGGCCGCGCGGTCTCAGCGAGCCATAGTGGCACGGGCGTCTCGCCCGTCTGTTTCCAACAGAACAGTCGCCAATCAGAAACTCACGGGCGGGACACCCGTTGTGTTGGGCAATGGATTTGCTTTGAGCGCGGAAGCGTGTTTCGTCTCCCTCTACTCCCCAAAAGGAGGGCTGGGGTGAGGAGGCCATCATTTTAACAAATCCCCCTCTCTCCGCCTCTCTCCCCACTCGTTCCTCGCGGGGAGAGAGAGCAAAATCGCCCGCAGCGGTTTTCATGCCGGAAACTCACGGGCGGGACGCCCGTGCCACTACGCCGCAGCAGGGCAGTGCTGCGGCACGCTCACCTTCGCCGAAAATCATTTGCACTGAAAATCATTTGCACTTGATATTACTGGTGGAACTCGACGGGGAAATCCCGGAATGACGTCACGAACGATCCGGTGCTGGTGGAGTTGAACACGGACTTCAGCACGAGCGATCTGTCGGCGCTGGGAATCCGGAGCCTCGCGTCCGCAGCGCCCAAGAGGTGGTGCGGATGGTTGGAGCGGATAAAAGGGCGGTGATTGCGAAATAGGGGTATTTACGTGACTCCACAGGCCCCCAGGGGTAGTATTTTGTGCGATGACCGAGGGCTTTCCGCGCCCGCTGCTGGAACTGGAGCGGCGCTTCAGCGATGAAGCGGAGTGCCGAGTCTATCTGTTTACCCTGCGGTGGCCGCAGGGCTTTGCCTGTCCCGCTTGTGGTGGTCGGGGGGTGGCGATTCGTCGCGCTCTTTGGCGTTGCGCCAACTGCGGTCGGGAAACTTTGGTGATGGCCGGCCCGATTTTCCAAGACCGCAAACTGCCGTTGATGGTTTGGTTTCGAGCGCTGTGGCAGATGACCTCCCAGAAGAACGGCAGCAGCGC
>JAYTXL010000250.1:0-1747 GCA_043742955.1 Verrucomicrobiota bacterium
GCGCGCGCGGTTCAGGTTCATGATCGTGGCGATGGCCGGATCGTCGGTGAACCAGCGGACGTGGCAGAAGCGTCTGCCCTCGACCAGCGCGGACAGGGCGAAGCTGTGGAGCACTTCGCGCACGGGCGCGGCGTTGGGGCTGGTGCGGGTGACGGGGCAACGTTCGGCGCAGCGTTCGATGAGGCCGAGGCGTTTGAGAAAAGCTCTCTAGGCGACGAGACCACCGTAGGCGGTCAGGGCGGCGTCGGTGCGGGTGAGGGTGAATTTGCCCGGCAAGGTGTCGAGCGTGAGGGCGTCCGAAAGGACGTTTTCCTCTTCAACTGCGGAGATTAGGTTCATCGGTCCCAGCCGTGTGCCCGGATCACGGCTTGAAGTTCGACCTCCACGGCGCGGAAGGCGGCGAGCTTCCGTAACGGAGAAAAATCCTGCACCAAACTGGCCAACCGCCGAAAAATCTGGCCTTCCGAAAAGCCGCGCAAACGGCGGCCTCTTTTTTCAGTGGCGTCACGCATCAACTCGTGGAGTCGCGACTTTGCATCCAGAGATTCAATCTGAGCCAAGGGCGGGAGCTGGAGTTCCGCCCTTCCGCCGGGGTGGCCTACCGCCATGCGAATCGCCACTGGATCATGGAGAAACCATGCTTCGGTCATCCTTATGGGAACCACGCAAATATGCGGCGGTTGATCAGCGCCGAGATATTCGAGCGCAGCCAAAATCTCCTGTCGGCGTTTTTGGAGCGGGTCCGGGACATTCTCCCCATCGCGATGCACAAACAGAAGATCGCACGATTCGTCGATTTCGATCGCGGCGCGGATTCGATCCGCAAGGGACTCCACTCGTTGTGGCACCGCGCGCGGATCGAACCAGCCGCCCTCAATGGATCGCTTCACTCCGTTTTGCTGGAGTAGCCATCGCAGCGGGTATTCCAACGCGGCGTCGCTTGATCCGTCAGTGATCAGGGCAAATCGAAGACGGCTCATGGCTGCTTTGGAAACGCTAGATAGCCTTGGAGATCGGGGCGGTCCATTACCCGCAGGATGTTTTGCGGATTGTCTCGTTCACCGGCCGCGGGATTCAGATAGGCCAGCAAACCGCCCTTGGAGGTGATCCGATGGTTGGGCAATCGGCGTGCCCGCCACGTTTCTTTCAAGCAGCCAAATTCCAAGCGTTTAAACCGCCGCGCGGACTGATTGTCGTCGGGGCGAAGGGCTTCGACCAGTTCCGCGACCAGCAGGGCATCGTTGGGAACCTGACGTACCACGGAAGGGGAGTGCGTGTTGATAATCACTTGTCGGAGAGGATTGTCCTCATCAACCGGAAGGGATGTATCCGAGGCAATGTCCGATAGTAAGCGAAGCATCGCGGGAATGCGGCGTGGATGAATGCCGTTTTCTGGCTCCTCGAAGCACAGCAACCCGCCACTGAGCGTGTCAAACTCGGTCACGGCCAGCGCAATGAATCGCAGGGTTCCGTCCGAGAGCGCGCTGGCATGATGGGTGGTGCCATCGCGCGTTCGCAGGCAGAGGATGAACTGATGCTGAATTTCGTCCCGTTCGATGGAAACTTCGCGCACATCCTCGATGAGTTCGGCCAATCGGTTCGCAATGCGAGCGTAAGCCGCCGCTGATTGGGCTTCGTCGGGGTGGCCATTGCTCGTGGCGGTGCGTTGTGCCAGGTGGTAAAGGGCGGAGGGCAAATGCTCGCCGTTCGCCGACATTTTGGACGGCGCCGTGAACGGGTCAGCCTT
>JAYTXL010000251.1:0-14043 GCA_043742955.1 Verrucomicrobiota bacterium
GCGCACGGTGAACTGTGTCGGCGTCTTGCCGATGTAGTCGTTGTTCACTTCCACGCGCATGTTCGGCGGATCGGACTCGATCTGGATCGTCCTGGTCAGTGGTCCCGAGGCGCAGCCAGAAGCAAAGACGATGGCCAGCAGGGATGTGAGTGGCAGGAATTTCATCTAGAGCCTTTTCTCCCTGACAGGGCGTCTGTGGGTTTTTTAACAGGAACGATGGAAAACTTTCACGCCGATGATTCCAGCGCCATTCCTATTCCGTGGCGTGGTCGTGGAACTTGCCGAGGCGACCAAACTCGCGCGTATGCTCCCTATGGCCGCAGCGCACGGTAAGCAGCTGAACAGGGGGAATCGCAGGTAGTGGTATAGTTTGAAACCTTGGAGTCCCGAATCCGCTTCCCTCGCTGGTTTATCCGTGGCAACGGTAGGTCATGCCTAAACGCTCAAGCAAGGATCTGAACCAGACGGCTCACAGCATCGTCGCTCAAGTCACGCGCCAGTCCGAGGCCAAGCCGGAGAAGAATCCGGCGGCCGTGGCTTTAGGGCGGCTTGGGGGCTTGGTGGGTGGGAGGGCGCGCGCAGAAAAGCTTTCCAAGATGCGGCGGGCTGAGATTGCTAGAAAAGCCGCGGAATCGCGTTGGGGCTCTAAATCGGTTAAGAAATAAGTTGACTAGCACATAATAGTTAAAGACTCTGATTTTAACTTAACTATGCAAACAGACTAGATTATTAACCTAGTTCAAGAGGATTGGAATTTGGAAAACCAAAAGGTTCTTAAATTCTGCAAAGAAGAGGCTGAGAAGTCGGTAAGTGCCCGCTTGATGGATTACCCACCCACTCACCATCTCGCAAGCGTAAGGGGAAACATGCTTTGGGATCAGATGGATTATTTTCTGGAGCGGGCGGCTCTGGGTGGTCTTTTCGCCAATATCACGCCCCATTGGGTCAAATACAAAGGTGCTGACATTCTCGAACTCCGGGGCAAGCGGACCAGTCTGACAGCTAAACACGTCCTCACGCGAGATGAGGTGCTGCTGGATTCTCAGAATGGGTATCGCACGAACAACAAGATTCAAAACCAAGTAAACTTGGAGCTGTTCAAGGATTTTGATTCTGAGACAGACGAGGATGTCCTCCACGTTGTCTTGCAGCACGGTGGACGAGGTGAACGCTTCGCCCATTTGAAGGCTTATTTTGCCAACTCGGTCCCTCTTTCGCTTTCAGGTGACATCATGCTCATTCCGGATCTGGAGAAGACCGAGGAATCCGAGACGGTGTCACAGCCATCGGTCACTTTGAAAGAGGCCGCCGCGCAAGAAAATCCAGAAGTCTCACGGCAAGTTTCAATGGAAGTCATAGAAGATGAGCACAGCCAGCCCTGAAAGAATCGCTCAGATTAGAGAGTTTGTTGGGTTTTCAAAAACAGATTTGGCTAAAGAACTAGATGTTTCCGTCGCTGCTGTCTCTCAGTGGGAAGATGGCAGCAAAAATCCGACGACGGAGAATCTGGTTTCCATCGCTCAAGCGTTAAGGGTGGATGTCAAACTGCTGATGAAACCTGTGCCGCCTGCAATTTTAACGCGGCGCGGCCCGACAATCTTTCGCGCTCAGTCTGCGGCCAAAACTGCCCTCATGAAGCGGCGGGCGAGACGCTTTGCGGAGATGGCATCGGAGCTGTTTATGATGCTTGAAAAGTGGGTCAGTTTTCCAAAAATCGAGCTACCTACTGCGACGCCGACCAATATAGAAAAAGCGGCGGATTCGTGCCGTAAAGCTTGGGGATTGGGCAATCTGCCAATTACGAAACTTGGAGAACTGTTTGAATCGAAAGGCATCAGATTATGCTCGGCCGAGTTTGGCGACGACCGATGCGACGCCTACTCATGTATCATTGATGGCCGACCATTTGCTTTCCTGGGAACTGAAAAGCAGGACCGAGCAAGGGCACGGTTCGATGTTGCTCATGAGCTTGGCCACCTGCTCTTCCATCAGCATCTATCGGAGGAGGAAATCCTTAAAAATTCGGGCGAAATCGAGAATCAGGCCAATTTGTTTGCATCGGCATTTTTAATGCCCGCTGACACGTTTTCCAAGGATGTCATAGATACAAGCCTGCTAGGCTTCAAAAGGTTGAAGCCAAAGTGGGGTGTTTCTATTCAGGCCATGATCTATCGCGCCAAAACGCTGAAGTTGATCTCGGAAGAAACTTTTGACCGCCATTTTAGGAATATCGGTGCCCGTGGATGGAGGAAAGCCACGGCGGAGCCATTGGATGAGACGATACCCTTGGTGAATAGATCGCTTGGGAGGTCAAGCTTGGAGCTGTTGGAAAAAAATTCTGTGCTGAATATCTGGGAGATTCTTTCGGATATGCCATTACCGAACGCCGTATTTCGGAGTGTCTTTGAGAGAGATTTACAATTCACGACCAGGAACAAGGTCGTGATGGCAAAGGGCTTTATTCGGACGAGGTTAGATCCAAACAACCTCAACTAGGAACCGACAGATATAGCTTAACGAGAGCTTTCCATCCCTTATGCTTGACCGGTCATGCATAAGGGATACATTCACGTCATGAACAAGCTGACGACTGACGAACGCACCAAGGTGGTTGCCTGTTTGGTGGAGGGGAACTCGCTGCGTGCCACGACCCGGATGACGGGAGTTCATCGCACGACGATCCAGAAGCTTCTCGTGGAGCTGGGTGCGGCCTGTTCGATCTATCAGGACAAGGTGTTCCGGGCTCTGAGCCTGAAGCGTATCCAATGCGACGAGATATGGAGCTTCGTCGGCTGCAAGCAGAAGAACGTCACCGAGGACAACAAGGAGAACGGCTGGGGCGACGTGTGGACGTGGACAGCGATTGACGCGGACACGAAGCTGGTTCCCTGCTGGTTCGTGGGCACCCGCGACGCCGGAGCGGCCTACCACTTCATCAGCGATCTACGGAGCCGGCTTGCGGACTCGGACGCAACTGACGACGGACGGCCACAAGGCCTACGTGCAAGCGGTGGAGGACGCCTTCGGCAGCGAGATTGATTACGCGATGCTCATCAAAATCTATGGCAAGACACCGGAGGGCGGTGAAGTCCGCTACTCACCGGCGCAGTGCATGGGCGCGAAGAAGACGGTCATCAGCGGCCAGCCGGAGTTCAAGCACGTCTCAACGAGTTTCGCGGAGCGGGCCAATCTGACGATGCGGATGTCGATGCGGAGGTTCACCCGGTTGACGAACGGATTTTCCAAGAAGCTTGAGAACCACGAGGCGGCCGTCGCCCTCCACTTCATGCACTACAACTTCTGCCGGATTCATCAGACCTTGCGGGCTACGCCGGCGATGGCCGCAGGAGTGTCATCTCACGTTTGGAGCTTGGAGGAGCTGATTGGTTTGTTGGAAATGCTTGAGACTGTTGCCTAAAGTTTTTCCTTCGCAGTCTCCAACGCGTTTCCAAAGTAGCTCATGCAGACGGTTTGATAAATGAGCGTGAACCCGTCCGCTGAGTCGGGATGGCGTTTGACCAGATAAATGAAATCCTCAAGCCAACTGTAAAAATTTCGTGCGGAGCGAAACGCTGAAATGGCATCAGCATCGTAACCTTCAGAGCAAATGGCTAGACCATGCATCACTGCAAAAAATTCGTTATCAACAGAAACTCTCGCAGCTTTCCCCTCAGCTTCAACAAGATAGATGGGCCTAGTTTTAGCTACTGCCGCCGTCATAAGGCCGGCAATTTTGTGCCGCTGTATGCGCCCTTGGATATTGTTTCTAGCTACGAATCCACGGCGATCAGTAAGATACCTTTCGATGGTTTCTGCGACTAGCGCATGATTCAACGCAGTGCCTGCCTGGAAATCCGAGAAAGCACCACCAAGCAGCGAATAACATCCCACCAAAGCTCCGATCCGCTTGTGTCGAATCTCATTTTCACGGGCATTTATCTCAAGGTTCTGTTTGTCTGGATCCATTCGGCGGCCAAATTTTTAGGGAAAACTCCTCCTCATTCCACACCAAAAAGGAGTGTCTAGGCACTCCTTTGAAACTAACCAGGAACTTAACTAGGCACGCGGCGATGGCATGCCTGCGATCAATAGTTTGAACGCGCTTAAGGTTCCACTGACCGTTGACTCGGTTGAGCAGTTAGGCCGTCCAGCTTGGATCTCTTCACGCAGTCCGGCGGTCTCTGCGATGATTTTGTCTGCGATGAGCGCAGACTTCTTAGCAATTTCAGCAACATCGGACTGCTGGTTAGTCACGTTCATTTTGAATTGTCGTTCGGTTATGGTGTTCACCCACTTGCTTGCTCAAATGAATCTCATAAGCTCAAGATTTTGACGACACGTGTCAATAGTTCTCTAAAAAACTTGACACCTTTCACGACAATCTCAAAGGCGGATTGCCTCCTTTCTTAAGATTTGATTGTAGGATTCTGAATCCCGAGGTTTCAAACTATACCACTACCGAATCGCAGCGCTGTTTTTCGATGGCTTACAGTTCCTGTTACCCAGGAGGCGCGATGATGCTGAGAGCAGTGAACAGATGATCATTGCTGCATCTGCGAAGCGACATAGAGGGAAGCGACATAGAGGGAAGCGACATGGAGGGAAGCGACATGGAGGGAAGCGGCATGGAGGGAAGCGGCATGGAGACCGCTGATCGCCAGATTGCACCAAAGCACTGGATTTCTCCGATCGGCGACGAAAAACAGCGTCAATAGCTTGTAAAGAATCTGAAGCGGGAAAAGAACCCGGATGATCGGGAGCCTGAGATTCACGCTGGCAATCGCGACAATGCTTGCCACGGCAATCGCCAGATACAGACAGGCAAGAATCCGCCGGGCAGGGGTGTCAGGTCCAAACACTTTGTCGAGTCCCGGAAGGGCACGATTCAGCGAAAAACCAATCGCGGTCCCCATGTAGCCCGCGACAAGCACATTCACGATCAACGAAATTAGAATCACGAACATGGTTAACCGTCCGTAGTTGATCTGCTTAATGACCCAAGCCCGGCGAAGGTGGTGACACCGTGGTTCGCGACGCGACCGTTTCCCTCGGGCAATCCAACTTGTGGCGGGCCCGGTGAGCCAACGCCCGCCGACTGCAACCGCGATGGCCCGCACTCATTTGCTGAAGCTCCTGGGTTCGGCATCCCGGGTAACAGCGGCGAACTGGTGCTCATTGCATGAGCTGTCGAGGAACCCTTCATGCCGTGCTCCAGACGTGATAGCCGAGGACACCGGCCAGCAGCAGGAAGAGAATCCCGCCGACGCCGACCAGCTTGGCCCTCTTGTGGGAAAGGAACTGGAGCCTGCGCAAGCCTGACGCGGGGAATGTTAAGTAGAACAGGGCCTTCAACACGTTCGCCCAACCCAGCAGGGTGAGCGTTAGTGGGATGCCCGACCAGACGTTGTGGAAGGCGATGATGATCGAGCCAAAAATGAGGTTCAAGAGGGCGACGCCAAACACGCCCGCCTCACCGCGTTCCCGGAGAATGACGAAGAAATCTACCCACACACGCGGCCTCACCAGGTGGGAGATGCCGATGACCGTGAGGTTGATGATCGCGTAGATTTGGACAGCGCGTTCCATAGGTGTCATGTCGGATTCGCCACAAGGAATGGTCGTGTGGTTGTGTCACGTTTGATTGCGAAGGCGCGGTCATTTTTCGCTCTGCTTCCCGCACGGTCAACTGATCAACAGCAACCGCGGAGGTTGGCCGGCGACGGGGTCGGGAGCGCGGTGGATGCATGGGGGGACCGGGCCTCCCGGATAGTCGACCGCGATGCGCCAAAGGTTCCCTTTGCCGAAGGAAAACGGCTGCGCGTGCGGCAATGACGCGTAGTGGAGATCGTAGAAGTTTTCGTTCAGAAATTCCACGAAGCCGTCGCCGTCGCCGCCGCCGAAGTGCTTCAGAAGCTCGGCGCGGGTTTCGGGAACATCAACGCGCCGGATAGCTTCTTCGTTGCTCAGGCCTTCGCTCGGCGCGCCATGGTAGGTGCACAGGTAGGTGTCGGCCACGCCCGTTGCGCTGTCGGCGTGGAACGAGCAAACGTCCGTTCGCAGTGGCCCGGAATCATCGTTTGGCGGGTATCCATTGATGCAGTCGAGGACGGGATCGAGGCCATGTGCCCGGAGCAACCGCTGGTCTTCGAGCAGGAAATCGATGGCCGCCCTGCCGGCAGGGCCTACCGGAAGCGCTGTGAGCCGGGCTTCGTCGAGAGTGGTGATCCCCAGGCCGACTTCCAACTGCGCGACCACTTCTCCGAAATCGCCCGGCAACGTTCGCGGCCAGCAAAGGGCGTTGATGCCGTCCGCGAACGGCGTCGTGACCAGTTCGTCGAAACTGTTCACAACCTTGACGCGGGGGTAGTCGCGAAGCGGGACGAGTGGATTCATGGTCGGTCGATACGATGGGTCGGGATATCCATTACGAAATGCCCGCGGCAATAAGTCGGGACTGCAGCACGGCGCAGCGTTTGCATGGCATGTCCCCGGCTGCAAGGCGGACGGTCGATTCCCGACCGCCGCCGCTTGACGGCTCGCCAATGGTTGCCGGTCCGTGCCATCTGTCATGGGTGCCTCGCATGAACCTGGTCCGTGCCCTTGTCCTTTGGCTTTTGTCCACCCTCCTGCTGGTGGGAAGCGCGCGCGCTGCCGACGAGCAGACGACGTTTGCCGCGTGGAAGGCGGCTTGCGCCAAACTTCCGCTGAACCGCGTGCTGGGTGGGCGGATGCCGCCGAAGGCATTGCTGCCATTGCAGACCTTCGCCGAGTTCGATCGCGTCCTTGATGCCTACTTCGCCCTCGCGACCAATGGTCCGTTGGCGAACACCGCCAACTGGGTCGGTGCTGCGCCCCGGAGCGACACGTTCCTCAACGTGCAACGGAGCTGGTTCACACCGCCGGGAATTCCCTTCGAGCCTTTCGTGGAAAAGCTGGTGCTGCCGCCCGACGCGAAAGTGTTCCTCCAGGGTGACCTTCATGGCGACATCCACTCGCTCCTGGGCGTTCTCGGCGCGCTGCAGCAGCGCAGGTGGCTCGACGGCTTCGCGGTCGTGGAGCCGGGGTTTCATCTCATCTTTCTGGGTGACTACACCGACCGTGGACTTTACGGCGTCGAGGTGCTCTACACGCTCCTGCGGCTCAAGCTGGCGAATCCCGACCGCGTTCATTTCGTGCGCGGGAACCACGAGGACGTGAGCCTGGTCGCGCGTTATGGGTTCCTCGCCGAAGGGCGGGCGAAATACGGGGCCGAGTTCAACGCCGCCAAGCTTCTGCGCGCCTACGATTTTCTCCCCGTGGCGATCTATCTCGGTTGCGGCACGGAATTCGTGCAGCTCTGCCATGGGGGGATGGAGCCCGGCTTCACGTCCGGCCCGCTCCTTGCGGCGACGGGCACGAACCGGTTCCAGCTGCTCGGGCAGTTGAGCCAGGGGCAATTCCTCAAAGACAATCCCAACTGGCTGAAGGCGGACCCTAAGGCCGCGGCCCTGGCCGGTCGGCAGTTCAGCGACTTTACGCCCGCCGCACCCACCAATCCCGGCGTGATTGGTTTCATGTGGAACGATTTCACCGTCTTCAGCGATGAGGCGGCGTTCGCCCACAACCCCGACCGGGCCTTCGTCTATGGGCAGTCGGCCGTGGGTTATCTGCTGCGCTCCGCCGGCAGCGGAGATGCCAAGGTCCATGCGGTGATCCGCGCACACCAGCATTCCGGCATCCTTAATCCCATCATGCGCCGGCTCATCGCCGGCCGCGGCCTCTTCCGCCATTGGCAGGAGACCAACTCTCCGGCCGCCCAGAACGCGGAGCCGCCCGCCTTGGTCAAGGAGGTGGAAACCTCCGCGAGCCGCGCTTTGCCGGAAGGTTCCGTGTGGACCTTGAACGTCGCGCCCGACAGCGTTTACGGGGCCGGTTGCGGCTTCAGCTTCGCGACCTTCGGCCTTCTGCGACTGGGTGCCCGGTTCAGCGATTGGAGGATCGCTGTGGAGACCGTGGACGTTCCGACACGCTGACTCTGCCGGGGCTGCTGGCCGGCTCCGGTGTAAGGCGGGACGCCGCGCCAGGGGAAACGGCTGGTGGAAGACGCCTCTTGTCGGGCGGATCAGGACACGAAATGGTCGCCTTCAAGTTGAACGCGAGGCTGATCATCCTGATGGCCGCAGTGCTGGCGACGGGCCTTTGCTTCGCCCAACTCCGGCCTCGCTCGGGTCTCCCCGGCAATCTCGTCCGCATCGAAGGCGGGCAGGTCGTGAATGAGGACGAACTTCGCACCGCCCGCGAAACAGCCTCCCACGCGTCGGGCAACGCCAACTGGACGAACGCGCCGGGCTTCGAATGGGACGCCTTCACGTTCACGCGGGTCATCTTCAAATCCGATCCGGGCCCGGCCTCGAACCGCGGCCGCCTTCGCTGGCTTGGCTGGTGGGTGGACTACCCCGACGCCGACTTGAACTTCTCGTTCCGCCTGCAACAGATGACCTCGATCAAGACCGATCCCGACGGGCGCGCGCTGAATCTCACCGACCCGATGCTTTCCCGCTATCCGATGCTCTACATCGAACACGCCGGCTACATGCGCCTGAGCGATGGCGAGGTCATGGCCTTGCGGAAGTATCTCCAAAACGGCGGCGTGATGTTCGTGAACGATTTCTGGGGATCCGAAGAGTGGGAGGGGTTTGCCCGGGAGATGGGCCGCGTGTTGCCGGAGCAGACCTGGACCAATCTGACGACCGCCCATCCGTTGTTCCACAGCGTATTCAACCTCCGTGGTCCGATGCGCCGTTTCCAGGTGCCCACGCTCCAGTTCTGGAACCCGGACCACGACGCGGATGATCCGCGTTCACCGCCGCTTCAGAGCGTTGACCGGGGTGTCGAGTCCGCGGAAATGCACGTGCGTGCGCTGCTCGACGACCGGGGGCGAATCACGGTCCTGGCGATCCACAACAGCGACATCAGCGACGGCTGGGAACGCGAGGGCCAGAATAAAGACTACTTCAACAAGTTCTCGGAGAAGATCGCCTATCCCCTGGGGATCAATATCGTCTTCTACCTGATGACGCATTGAAGCGGGTCGCGACGCCCCGCCTCAGTCCGTCGGCGCATGGGTCGGCACGCTGCAGGAGCACCGTTCCCCGGCCGACTTCAGCGAATAGGCCCCGCCTGCGGGACAGCCGGGCTTGTGTTCGATGTAGGCGGATGCCCCGAAAAGATCCGCGTCCGAAGGGACGGCATCGGTCGCCTTCCTGTTCTCCAGCGCCCATCGCAGCTTGGCGCCGTCGATGTTGCGCTGGTTGACGTCGCAGACGCGCGCCCGCGATGCGTCGATGGCGTTCTTGAAGCCGGGAACCGCGATGGCGGCAAGCAGGCCGATGATCGCGACGACGATCATGGTTTCGATGAGGGTGAATCCGCGTGGAGATTTCATGGCAGCGCTTTCGTTCAGGGTGAATGCGGCCGAGAAGTGCTGTTCGCGTTGCGGGATCCGCATCCACGGCCAGGGATTAAACCGCGGTGGCGGGCGAAAGTTGCGGCCCGGTTTCGGGTCGGAGTCCGTTGCCGCGCTTTAGGTATTGGCCGGCGGGTCAGAACAGTTTCCGCAGTGCCGGCTTGGTGGCTTTGTCGATGGCGTTGCGGGCAAGTGCCGTCACGACCAGAAGGCGCTGGGGGATTTTATAGGAGGAGAGCTTTTCAAGACATCAGTCGCGCAGGCCGGGCAGGTGGAGCCTGGCGCCTTCGGCGAGCACGACGGCGGCGGCAACGGCTTCGCCCCATGTCTCATCGGGCACGCCGACCACGGCCATGTCGCCGGTTCGGAACCAACCGTCGTCGAACGACTCGGCGCTCGCCTCCGGGCGGCTCAACGGAAAGGGACTGGCCAACTTTCTGCAGAAGCCGTTCACGGTTGGTGCGCTGCGGGCCGCCGTGCAGGGCGCGTTGACGTAGCCCGGCGTTGGCCCGCATTCTACGACGTCCAAGAACCCGACAACATCCAAGACGGCTCCCCATGAACATCCGCTCCTTGCTCACTGCCGCGTTTCTCGTCACCGCAACCTTCCTCCACGCCGACCTGCCCGCCATCCCGGACGCATCGATCGCCAAAAAGAAGGAACTTCTCTTCGCGGACGATTTCGGGGGCGCCGAGCCGGCCAAGGCCTGGCACAAGGTCGTTCCCACGTTCGCCGTCGAGAAGGGCATGCTCAAAGGCACCCAGACCCGGACCAATGCCCCTGCGGTGGACGGAAAGCCGACGGTCGTCGGCCACGCCGCGGTGCATGGGCTGGAGATTCCGACGAAGGACAGCGTGGTGGAGGTGAAGATCCGTTTTGAGGGAGCCACGACGATCGACGTCGAGTTCGACGACCGCAAATACACCGGTGCCCATTACGGGCATCTCTGCCGCGCCCAGGTCAGACTGAACGGGGTGACGCTGGTCGACGAACGCGACGGCAGCATGCGCAACGACATCTACGAGATGAAGGACCCGGCGCAGAAGGCCGAACGTGCGAAGCTCCTGGCCGGACGCCAGGTGACCTATCCGGCCAAGCTCGAGACGGGCAGATGGTATGTCCTCGTGGTCGAGACCGTCGGCGACACGATGCGCGTCACACTCGACGGGAAGCCGGCCGGCTTCCTCAGGTCCTCCGGCATCGGCCACGCCACGAAGTCCAAGATCGAGTTGGGCGTCGCGGGCAAGGATGGCTTCTTCGACGACATCAAGGTCTGGAACGCGGAACCGATTGGAAACTGACCGCGGCCGATCGGGCTGCGGCTCTGGGGCGCGGCCTTATCGTTTGGCGGCTGGAAGCAGGTTGTTCCGCACCTTGAACCCCGCGGCGGGATAGCCTGCGTCGAGCTGCCAGGGCACCTGCGCGTTTCGGAAATCACTCTCCTCGATCCGGAGTCCTCGGCTCTCCGAACCCGTCGCGTTCAAGAAGACCTCGGTGCCTTCCGACGCGCGTGTGCGCCGGACGATCGCCCCGACGACATTGGTCAGCATGAGGGCCGGGGCATTGCCTTGCGGAGCACCGCGCCCGACGAAACCGTCGAGTTCGAGCCTGACGATGTCCTCAAGCACAAGCGCACTTCGCCATGCGGGGAGGGCAGGGCTTTCCCAGACCACTTCGAGTCCTTTCACCGAGAGATTCCTCGCACGGCGGATCTCGAGGGCGTGGTCCGCGTAGTCGAACGGGGCGGCCGGATCGGCGGCGAGGAACAGCTTCACGTTCTCGATCTTCAGCCCGTCCAATCGGCTCTCGGCATGGCCGTGGATGCGCGAGGTCCCCTTTCCGTGCGCGGTGACGTCGCGGATGGTGATGTTGCGGATCGCCCCCGGTGGTTTCTCGCCCGGCTTCGCCGGTTGCTGGTTCATTTCACTGACGCGGTTGACGCGGAAATGAAACGGCTGGCCGTCGCCGGCCCAGAACCAGTCGAAGCGGTTGCAGTGGATCGTCAGCCGGGAAAGCACCACGTCGCTGATGTCCCCGCCCTGCCGGGTGCTGTAGAAGACGAAGCCGCGGTTGACGTTGGTCAGCACGCAGTCGGTCACGCGCACATTGCGGACGCCCGCCTTGTTGCCTTCGCTGAACTTCACCCCGGCCGACGCCGAGGACAGCGTGCAGCCGGTGACGGTGATGTTCTCGCATCGGCGCGCGGGGCCCCAGACGTCGGTCGAAATGAAGATGATGCAGTCGTCGCCGGTCGCGATCGTGCAGTTCTTGATGACCACGCCCCTGCAGCCGTCCAGATCGATGCCGTCCGCCCAGACGCCTTCCTTCAGGCTCGTATGGATGGTGAGGCCCTCGAAGCGCGCCCGCCGGCAGTCGTAGAGCGTCATGGTCCAACTGGGGGAGTGCAGCCACTTCAGGCCGGTGAACGTGACGTTCCTTGATCGTCCCAGCCACACCAGGTGGGGGAATATTTCGCGTTGTGGATGGCCCTTTGGAAACGAGCGCCGCAGGGACTTGCCGAGCGCGTGCATGGTCTCCTTGTGGTTGAACCCCTTCTCAAAATCGTCCTCGCGCCATTCA
The DNA here is from genome assembly GCA_043742955.1 of Verrucomicrobiota bacterium. GTDB lineage: Bacteria > Verrucomicrobiota > Verrucomicrobiia > Limisphaerales > JAYTXL01 > JAYTXL01. Next base: position 12,027 of record JAYTXL010000251.1, read on the forward strand.
TATTCCGCCTGGCCGTCGACCGTCCCCGCGCCGCCGATGGCCACATCCACGAGATCCTCGCCGAAGAACAGGGAGGCTTTGGAAGGAATGCCGCCGAACTCGTAGGCCGCAGGATTGGTCGAGGCGAACACCGTCGCGTCCGAGGCGATCTCTATCCGGACATGGCTGCGGAGGTGCAAGGTGCCCGAAGTGTATTGGCCCGCCGGAAACAGAACGGTCCCGCCTTTGGCCGCAGCGGCGTCGATCGCTTTCTGAATGGCCGGGCGGGCGTCGTCGGCCTTGTTCCCGGTCGCTCCATAGTCCCGGACGTTGAAGACGGCCGCGCTGCCGCCACCAAGCATCGGCCCGAGCAGGAGCGCCATGACCAGGACTAAAAGCAGCGCGGGCTTTCCACATACCGCGTTGAGGTCCGCTAAGCCCATTGGTTCCGCTCCCGTAATGTCTCGTCGTTGCTGCATCGTTGCTTCTCCAGTCTGGCTGCCTACCTCTCCTGCTCTTCCGGCGGGCCCGGCTGGTCGAGGAGTTGGATTGACGTCGCGGGACCGAGGTCCGGATTTTCCCACGATGAAAGCGCCCAGACGATCTTTTTGGCCGGGGTCACTTCGAGGACCTGCACGGTGCCGGCCCATTGTTTCGTGTCGTTGTTCCCGGCGATCCAAAAGCACATGACCGTGTTCCCATTCGCCAATCGCTGCGCGGTCTGGATGTTGCCTAGCTTGTATTCGGGCGCGTCGGCCTCGGTGAATTCCCAAACGGTTTCGCCCTTCGGATTCACCTCGCGCGCGTAGCGGCTCGCGTCCCCGGCGATCAGCGTGTTTCCGGTCCTGAGCCGGACCGCGTGCCACGGGGATTTCGCTTCGACGGACCAGAGGACTTTTCCGTCCAGGTCATACTCGACGACCTTGCCTTCACCCAGGTGCGGCACAAGCAGCGTGCCCGCCCGGGTCATGCGGATGTGGCGGAACTGCCCGTGGGTATTGGTCTTCGTTGTGGGAATGGGGATAACCCTCTCCAGCTTGTTGCTCGCCGTGTGGAAGATCATGGCCTGCGCCGGATTGCCGTTGCGCATGACGAGGACTCGGTTGTTGCCGAGGGTTTGGATCGAGTGGACCTCGGTCCCGGGAGGCGCCGGGTATTGCCAGAGCATGTCCTTCTCGCGGGAGATCATCGCCGCGCCCGACATGCAGGAAAAGATGACGCTGCCATCGGCGAGCAACGTCGCGTCGTCGAACTCCTGGACGCCGCCCGCCGCGTTGCGCAACGGGATGGAATACTGCCAGACCACCTGGCCGTCGCGCACGATGAACATCGACTGCTTGTGCGGCTTCCGCGTGTCCCATTCCCCCGCATAGAGGAACGGATGCTCGGCCACGCCCCTGCCCGGCAACACGGCCGGAGCCTTGACGGTTGCCGCCGTGGACGGTGCGGGCTCAGCCCCGAAGACGTGGCCGATCAAAACAAAGGCGGTGGCCATCAAAGCCAACTTGCGAAACGGGGGTTTTCGATTCATGGGGATGGCCGTGAAGCTGGGTTCGTCGAGGCGGTGCGCGCAACCTTGCAGTTGGGGGACCTGCTCCGACTACCGGCTCATTTCACACTGCGGCGCTTCATGACGTAGTCGTCGGAAGTCATCGCGGCCAATTCATAGCCTTCTTGGGCCAGCGCGTTCAGGGCCAGGTTCATGTAGAACGAGCGGTCATCCACGCGTTCGGGCTTGCGGGCGGCTTTCAGCTGGTTGCCCAACATCTCCGTGGTTCCGTCCGGGCGGATGAGGTGCGTATTGTCCCGCCCGGCCCAGCGGAGCGTCACGTAGTCATATCTAACAAGAGCGGGCGCGTCGGCGGCCAATGCAGACCGCGACGGCCAAACCGCGATGACGAGGGCTGCGGCCACCGCGCCGAGCAGCGAGAGAGAGGTGCGTGAGTTCATTTTGAGGGTGGGTTGATGAGGAGATGTTCGGACTTCAGTCGCATGTCGAAGAAGAGGCGGCCGGGAATGCGTTCGCCGGCTTTGAAGA
>JAYTXL010000252.1:0-3947 GCA_043742955.1 Verrucomicrobiota bacterium
CTGAAAAAGCCCGGCGTGCCCGCGCGTGCGGCGTTCGACGAAAATTTGACGCACTACAAACAGCAGATTCCATCGCTGTTTTGGTATAACGCGCTGCTCATTGCCTCGAACGGCACGGACAGCCGCGTTGGATCGCTGACGGCAGATTGGGAACGGTTCTTCGAGTGGAAACGCATTGAGCGCGAGAACGAGCCGCGCCGGGTGTCGCTGGAGGTGATGATTCGCGGGACGTGCGACCAGGCGCGCCTGCTCGACCTGGTGGAGAATTTTACCCTGTTCTCGGAGCACAAGGCGGGTTTGGTCAAAATCCTTGGCCAAAACCATCAGGTATTGGGTGTAAATGCGGCGATTGCGTCGCTGTTGCGGCGGCGCGGCGGCGTAGCGGCGGGCATCCTGCCTGCCGTAGAGGGTGGCATCCTGCCACCCGGAAAGACCGTCGAGGATTCCAACGCGCTGGTTAAATCGAGCGCAACATCCGCCGGGCAGGATGCCCGGCTCTACGGCAGGCTGGGAAGCCCGCCGCTACATCCGAACGGCGTGGGTGTGTTCTGGCACACCCAAGGTTCGGGGAAATCCTATTCAATGGTGTTCTTCGCGCAGAAGGTGCTGCGCAAGTTGGCCGGCAACTGGACGTTCGTGGTCGTGACCGACCGCGTGGAGCTGGACGACCAGATTGCCAAGACGTTCAAGGCGTGCGGCGCAGTCAGCGAGGCCGAGGGCGACCAATGCCATGCCGCCAGCGGCGCGCATCTGCGCGAGTTACTGCGCGGCAATCACCGCTACGTCTTCACGCTCATCCATAAGTTTCAGCCGGAGCGCGGGCTTCAGCCCGCTTCATCGTCCGACAGCACGACGGGTTCAGATATTTCCAACGCCACCACCGGTTCCATGGCGAAGCGGCCTGAAGGCCGCGCCCCTGCCGATGGCGTCATGCCCGTGCTCTGCGACCGGCCTGACGTGATTGTCCTCACGGACGAGGCGCACCGCAGCCAATACGACACCCTGGCGTTGAACATGCGGGTGGCCCTGCCCAACGCGCTGTTCCTCGCCTTCACCGGCACGCCGCTCATCGCCGGTGAGCCGCGCACCAAGGAAGTCTTCGGCGATTACGTCTCCATCTACGATTTCCAGCAGTCGGTCGAGGACGGCGCGACCGTGCCGTTGTTCTACGAAAATCGCACGCCGGAGTTGCAATTGGTGAATCCGGACCTGAACGAGGACATCTACAATCTCATCGAAGCGGCGGAACTCGATCCCGAGCAGGAAGCGAAACTCGAACGGGAGTTGAGCAAGCAATACCACATCCTCACGCGCGATGACCGATTGGAGACCGTGGCGCAGGACATCGTCCGGCACTTCCTCGGCCGCGGCTTCGTCGGGAAAGCGATGGTGGTGTCCATCGACAAGGCCACGGCGCTCAAGATGCACGACAAGGTGCGCAAGCACTGGGCGGTGGAGCGCGAGCGGGTGGAACGGGAGATTGCGGAGATGACCCGTTACCCTGTAGGAGACGACGTAAGGAGGCTCACTTTAAATCGGTCAGAGTCTCGTCACCTCGACCCCTACAATCCGGAGAAAATGCGCGAGCTTCAGGCTCGGTTGGAAGTTCTCAAGACCACTGACATGGCGTTGATCGTTTCGCCCGGCCAGAACGAAATCGAGCAGATGAAGAAGCTCGGGCTCGACATCGCGCCGCACCGGCAGCGCATGGTGGAGTCGCAGCCACCCCTGGATGAGAAATTCAAGGATTCAGACGATCCCCTGCGGTTGGTGTTTGTCTGCGCCATGTGGCTGACCGGCTTCGACGCCCCCAGTTGTTCCACCGTGTATCTGGACAAGCCGATGCGGAACCACACGCTCATGCAGACCATCGCGCGAGCGAATAGGGTATTCCCCGGCAAGCACAGCGGCATGATCGTGGATTACGCCAACGTTTTCGCTTCGCTTGAAAAGGCGCTCGCCCTCTACGGGTCGGGCGGTGGTGGTGGCGGGCCGGTCAAAGACAAGGCGAAGCTGGTGGCCGATTTGCGCAAGGCGATGGACGCGGCAACGATGTTCTGCGCGAATCAGGGAGTGGTGCTGGCTGCCATCGAACAAATTCCAGTTGGCAGCATGGCGCGATTGCAGCGGATTGAGGATGCCATCAACGCGCTGATTTCGCCCGACCCATTGCGCCGCGAGTTTTTTGGGCATGAACGCATCGTGAACACGCTCTACGGGGCGGTGAAGCCCGACCCGGCAGCGCTGGAGTTTGCCGGCCGAGTTGCCTGTCTCGCGGCCATCGCGGATGCCATGCGCGCGAAGCTCAATCCCAACCCGGCGGACATCACCGAGGTCATGGGCGAGATCCGTGAGTTGCTCGACACCTCGATTACCGGTGTCGGCATGCCCGCGAAGCCTGCGCCGGTAATGGACCTGTCGAAAATTGATTTCGAGGCGCTCGCCAGGCGTTTCAAACAATCAAAGCACAGGAATACAGACCTCGAAGTTTTGAAAGCCGCCATTCGGGCCATGCTCGAACGCCTCATCAGGTTGAACAAAACCCGCGCCGATTTCGCGGAGAAATTCGAGGAACTGATTGAGAGCTACAACGCCGGCAGCCGGAACATCGAGGATTTGTTCCAAGAACTGTTGAATTTGAGCCGCAATCTGAACGAAGAGCAGCAGCGCCATGTCCGCGAAAACATGACCGAGGAGGAGTTGGTCATTTTCGACATCCTGACGCGGCCAGCACCGGAATTAAGCCCCGACGAGCGCGCAGAGGTGAAGAAGGTCGCCCGCGACTTGCTGAACCGGCTCAAGCAACTGCTGGTCCTGAACTGGCGGCAGAAATCATCAGCCCGCTCCACGCTCAAGCTCGCCATCGAGGACATGCTCGACACCGGCCTACCCCGCACCTACACCCCTGAAATCTACCAGCAAAAGTGTTCCGCCCTTTTCGAGCACGTGTACGAGAGCTATCCCGAGGCCAACGCCAACACCTACGCCGCAACCGGCTGATGCTGGAATCGACCACTGTCCGCACCCCCAAACCCATCAACCCATCAACCCACCAACCCAATGAAAACCAGATCAAAATCCCTCCTACTCGCCCTCCTGATGTTCCTGCCGGTAATCGCCTCCGCGCAGTACGTCACCGCCTTTGCCACCAACCAGGTCACAACAGACATCACCATCGGAACGAATCAAGTGGTGCAAGTACTCAATTTCACTCACGATGGAGTTGAAGGTCTCCTCAATGTAACCAAGGGGGCGACTTCACAGTCGGTCCTCAGAAGTACTGGCACCGGCGCGATCAACGGACCGGCTGCCGTAATTTCAATGTTTTTTGCCGGCCCCGCTACCATCACCATCGCCGGCCAAGGAAACGGACACTTTTGCCTTTCGTACAAGCTGTTTGACAACTCGACCTCTGCCGGAACCAATCTTCCTTCCAACACCGTGGTCATTCCGGCTGATGCAGGAGGCAACGTGGACATCATTCTCGAATCCAGCACCGATCTGGTGACATGGACAGCCGCGACCCCTGGCTCCTACGGCAGCTCCACCTCCAAGAGATTCTTTCGCATCCGCGCCGTCGCCCACTAAGAAAACCACAGCACGTGGAATAAACAATCGGTGCTTTGTCTAAACAATTCCGCGCGACCAAACCAGTCGAATGAATCCAGGCACACCCGACTTCGCCCCCCCGGCCTCCAGCTTTCGGACGGGACAAGACGGGACACGCAATGGGGGTAACGGCGCGGGATGGCGCGGGAATTACTGAACGAAACGGGGTCAGTCCCAGCTATTGTAACATAGGTCATCGGTGCCATGTGCGTGAAGAGGTCAGTCAAGTAATCATAATCATGCCGCTCTCGGCGCCATCGCCGAAGGCAACCGCTCCGACCTGAGTAGGAAGCGGCCCTTCTCCGGCAGCCACGCCGGCGATGTCTTTCGAGGTTCAT
>JAYTXL010000253.1:0-15661 GCA_043742955.1 Verrucomicrobiota bacterium
GTTTGGCTTCAGTTGGCGGATTGGGCCAGGGGGCTTGTTCGATGGTGCACGCCAACGCCGCAGTGTGGCCCGGTTTAACCAGTCCAAGCTCGGCCACGAGCAGCTAAAGGACGACATCATCCGGCAGGTGGTGGAAAGCCACACGCGCTGGCAATCGCTGGGCGACCAACTGGGCACCGCCCGACGCGCACTGGTGGCGGCGGAGGAAACCCTGCGCCTCACGCGCGAGCGGAAGGAATTCGCGGTGGGCATCGTGCTGGAGAACATCCAGGCGGAGCAGGAGTTGACGCGCGCCCGCCGTGAATATCTCGGCCTCATCGCAGATTTCAACAAGGCGCAATACACCCTGAAGAAGGCGACGGGAATTTAACTCTATCCACCTTCCCACCGCGGCGCGGCCGGCGATGTTTTGCGGTTTCTGAGGAGGCGCGACCGCGAATGACTCAGCGCCCACCCGGGGGCTGCCAGAACTTGATCCACACCTCCTCGGCAGATCGCTTCAATTGGGTGCCACGATTGACATTCCCAGTGCGCGTGTGCTAGCGTCCGCGCCGTTATTGGATTGGTTATGAGCTCGTATTTGAATCAACAAGTGCTGGTGCTCAATCGCTTGTGGCAGGCGGTGAACATTTGCACGGCTAAACGTGCCTTGACCCTGCTCTTTCAAGGCCATGCCCAAGTGGTGCTGGGGGACGACGACGGTGCCTTTCAGACTTTCACGTTCCCCGAATGGCATGATTTTTCCCAGGAACAGCCGCATCCGGAATCCATTCACACCATCTCTTTCAAAGTCCGGGTGCCGCGCGTCATCATGCTCATCGTGTTCGATCGCCTGCCCAAGAAAGAGGTGAAGTTCACGCGCCATAATATTTTCGAGCGGGACAAAAATACCTGCCAATATTGCGGCCATGTTTTCGACCGGAAAGACCTCAATCTCGATCACGTCATCCCGCGCGACCGGGGGGGGCCGACGACTTGGGAAAACATTGTCTGCTCCTGCGTTCCGTGCAACACGCGCAAGGCCAATCATACGCCCAATGAGGCGGGTCTACACTTGATTCGTAAGCCGAAACGTCCGAAATGGCGACCCTTCATCCAGCTCAACTTTGGCGTGGATTATCACGATAGCTGGAAACATTTTCTCGATCTGGCGTATTGGAACGTGGAGTTGGGTGAACAGGCGGGCTAGCGGCCCTTGTTTCTGAATTAATCCCGCCCTCCTCCAAACCACAATGCCTATTAAGGAAATAGGATCCTGAACCGCGCACCATTTTTCCTCCGGGAGTTAGCCGGTCTTGACAGCGCCGATTCCAGAAGCGGTTCATTGGGATTTCGACGACGAGGACAAGTACGGCCGCAGCGAAAATGGCGACCTGCACAAACACCAGCGTCGCGAGCCACTCCAAGCGGAAGGTCGGCCACCAACCACTGCGGCCGCTGTTGGCTTCGTCCGCACCCGCCCACGAAAATTCTGGGCGGATCAAAGAATCTGCCAATGACTATCGGACGCTGGCGGGCCTTCGTGCTGCTGGTAAAGATTCCAGTAAGCCCAGCGTCGCCCAAGCCGTGCCCCAAAAGGTATAGATGCCATCGGTGCGCTGGATGTGGGCCTCACCGGGGAGGGCGGTAATGAGGGTGCTTTTCGTAAACCATTCGCCACTCTCGCGCTGGTGGGCCAGGAGCCACTGCCGCGCCCGCGCGGCACTTTGATCGCTGCGCTTAGAATGGAGGCCCGCGAGCACATACAAAGCCTGCCCGGTGGCGAGCGCATCGCTCTGAACTTCGTCCCGGCGCCAGCCCCAGCCGCCATCGGCATGCTGAAGATTGAGGAGTTGATTGCACCCGGCAGCAGCAACCTTGGCTTCTTTCAAGCGGCGAGCCAGCAAGACGCGCACCACCAGCGTCTCGGTGGAAACGGGCGCGTCCCGGCGCGACTCCAACCAACCGAGGGCGCGCCCCCGGGCCGCCGCGCGGGAGGCATCATCGCCCGCCACCGAAGCGAGCGCCAGCACGTTGAGACGCGTGGAAGCTTCCTGGGCCTCCGGCTGGGAACGCTTTTGCATCGAGGCAAACTGACCACCCGGTTTCCATGACCCGTCGGATTCCTGGGCCGCGACAATTAACCCCGCCAGTCCCGCTGGCCGCAGGGCAGCCGGCAAGCCCTCGCGCCCGGCCGGCCGCGCTAGGATGAACTGGCTCAAAGCCTCAATGCCGGGATTTTTTCCACCCACACGTTCGGCGCTCCATTGGATCCAGGCCGCGAGCTTTTTTGAATCGATCTTGAAACCGCGCCGTTCCGCCTCCAGGTGGCTCCAGACTAAAACGGGCAGGTGGTGGCAGGAAATACAATCCTTTTGCGCGATCCACTGGTCGCCACTCACTCCTAAGAATTCCAGGCTGCGGGTGATTGAGTCACGCATGTGCTTCGGTTCAGGTTGCGCCTGAGCCATCGCGCCCGCCCACGTCAGCACCACCCCCAAGACCGCCCAAACCGTCACGGAAGCGCAGCAACGCAGTGCTGGATGCCCCTGATGGAAGGTTATGGTGTCATCAAAATCCACGAAAGTTCCCTCAACTCCGGATTTCCCGGCTGGCGCAACGAAGGGACCCTGATCGGCCGCTATTTTCCCTTGGCCGGTGGCGCAAAGGTGGTGAGGGATTCCCCGGTTCCCTTCCAAACCCGCAGCACGCTGTCCAATCCACCCGCCACGACGATTTTACCGTCGGGCGTCGCCGCCGCCGCCGCCATGAAATCCGTACCGCCCGCGTACGAACGGACGTTGTCGCCGGTATCCCGCACGAGCCGCACTTGATTGTCGCCGGAGGTGGCCAGCGTCTGGTCGCTATCGCTCACGTAAGAAATCGAGGTCACTTCCTTGCTGAAACCCTCAATGGTTTTCTTGCGCTCGCCCGTGACGAAATCCCAAACCTTGATGACGTTGTCCGCCCCGCAGCTCGCCAGCGTCCGCCCGTCGCGCTTCCAACTGACCCCCAGCACGTGATGGGTGTGGCCTTCAAAGGATTTTGCAATTTTACCATTCACAAGGTCCGTGACCTTCACCCATTTGTCCGCCCCGCTGGAGGCCAGAAATTTTCCATCCGGTGAAAAATCCAAACCCAGCACCGTATCGCTGTGCACATTCTTAAAGTCCTGCACCTGCTTGCCGGTGGCGATCTGCCAGATTTTGATCTCCCCGCCACGCGTCGGCTCGCCGCCACCAGTGGCCAAACGCTGGCTATCCGGACTGAAGCGCAGCGCGTTCACGCGATCAGCCAGCGGCGACGCGGCGTCGCCCGTGCCGATCACGCGTTCCAAAGTCCAGCCACCGTTCACGTCCCAAGCCACCGCGCTCCGGTCCGCCGCGCCCGACACCAGCACGCCACTGGCGAACGCTATGGAAAGCACCGCCCCCTTATGACCTTTCATCGCGGCGTAAGCCTCGCCGTTTTCCGAGTTCCATGTATGGATCAACTGGTCATCGCCCGCCGTGGCCACCGTGAGGCCGTCCGGCGAAAAAGCGATGGCGCGAATGATTTTTTCCGCTTCCGAGGCCGCCTTCCTGGCTGCTTCAAGCGCCGGGACGGATTGCTTTTGCGCCTCTTCAGCCGTTTTTATGGCCGACTGCGCCTCGACCACCGCATTGGTGCCCTGCTCGGCAGATTTAACCGCCAGCTGCAATTCATTCTCCGTGTTGGACTTCGGACCCTCGGCTTTTTTCAATTCCGCCTCGGCCTCGGTCGACGCCTTGACCGCCGCGGTGAGCTTGTCGGCAACGATTTTGAACTTGGCGCGGACTTCGGCCGGAAACTTTTCGACAACGGCCTTGGCCTCCGCCGCATCTTTCGTCTTCACGACCACTTCCGCCTCGAGCTTATCCACGGCTGCCTTGTCGGCGTTCGGTTTTTCTTTCGCCGCCTTGACGTCCGCCGCCGCCTGGGCGGAAGCCTTCTCCGCAGCTTCCACGGTCCCGGTGGCCTTTTTCAATTCGGCGAACTCATCGACCGCTTTCTCCGCGGCCAGCTTGGCCGTGGCGGCAGTCATCACATTAGTCTGTTTTTCCAGAAATGCTTTTTGCGTCGGCACATGGGCCTCGGTCGCTTTCTTGATCCGGTCGTTCATCGCGACGAGGGCGTTGGTGGTCGCCTGGAAAGCGGTCTTCCGGTAAGTCACTTCGGCGGCGGTGAAAGCGATGCCGCGCTCCTTTTCCGCAACCAGCTCGCGCGCCCGGCGGTCGCCTTTCAACTCGGCAATCTGCTTGCCGTCCGCCGGATCCCACAACTTGGCGGTATTCGTTCCTGCGGAGGCAAATCGTTTACCATCCGCGCGCACCGCCACGGCCACCACGGGGGCGCCGTGTTTTACCTGACGAATCATTTCACCCTTTTCCAGGCTCCACAGCCGCAGCGAGCCGTCGAGGCTCCCGGAAATAAAATTCGTGCCCGCCGGCCACACGGTATCCAGGGACGTTACCGCTGCCTCATGGCCTTTGATCTGCTTGATCGTGGAGAGGGCGCCTTTGGGAAACTCAGGCACTTGCCAGATGCGAATCAACTGGTCGCCGCCACCGGCCGCGAGCTGTTTGCCACCGGCAACCCAGGTCACGGCATTGACGTCGTTGGTGGACACGGCTTGGGCGAAGAGCTTTCCATCGGGCAAACTCCAGACACAAATCGTTTTGTCCGCCGCGCCGGAGGCCAGCTTCAGGCTGTCGGGTGAAAATTTCAGCGTGCTGATCGCGCCTTTGTGGGCGGAGAGATTTTTTGCGGATTTGCCAGTGGCGAGATTCCAGAGCTTGACGCTGTTGTCATCACCGCCGGTGGCCATCCATTTTCCATCCGGACTCACCGCGACTGCCGGCACTGCTTTACGCGCGGCCGTGGCGAGATTGAATTTCTGCACGCTGTCCGGCCGGCGCCAGAGTTTGACTTCGCGGTAGCCGCCGGACGCCAGATAATTGCCGTCCGGGCTGAACGCGAGCGAATGCACCAGGTCGCGATGAGCCGCGCCGGGCTTCCCATAAATCGCCGCCTTGAGCAACTGTGGATCCGTGAGGCGGCTGATCAACTGCCCCGAAGGCAGGTGATAAAGAAAAATCTGGTTGGCGCGACCGCAGGCGGCGAACTGGCCGTCGGAAGAAAGGGCCACCGCGTAAATCGGAACCAATCCTTCCGGCAAGGGTTGCCAGTCGATGGGCTTCGCGACGCTAACGGTACCCTTGGCGCCCTGATCGATCCACAGCTGGAGGAGTCCCAGTTGCTCGGGCGTCAGTTCAGCGGCGGCGACTTTATTGTCGCGCGGCGGCATGAACGGCTTTTTTTGATGGGCCGCCACCTTCAACAACAAGCTGTCGGCTCCGCGCTTGGGAATCAAGGCGCGGCCCGATTCACCACCTTTGATCATTTCCTGAGGCGTCTCCAGGATCAGCTCCGCCTTCGTGGTGGTCTTGTTGTGGCACGCCAAGCAACTCCCCTTTAGCATCGGCAAAATTTCCTTCTCGAAATCCACCGCCGCCGAACGCTTGGGTTTCACGAACGCAATGGCGGTCCGCGTTTTGTCGGCGGGTTTTGGTTCCTCGGTCCCTGCGGCCATGCTTTGGCTGCCGAACCCGATCACGCCGAGGGCCAGGAGCAAGTATTTAAAGTTAATTTGAGTCATGATTACAGAGTCTGAACACCGCGAATTGAGCGCATTATTTTGCCTTGGCGGAAACCTTTAAGGTGACGGATTGATCCACCTTGATCTCCTGCGCGTTCAGTTTAAGCGCGGCTTGCAGCGTGAGCTTGTGGTCGCCGGGGGTGGCGTTGGCCGCCGTCTCAATCACCAGCTTCGCCTGGGTTTGATCTTTCGGGATCACCAATTTGGCGGCCGTCAACCCGCTCACGCCGGCAGGCACCACCAAGTTCACCTCCACGGGATCCACGAAACCAAACAACCGGGTGATCGTCACGGAGTATTCCACTTTCCCCCCCGCCTCCACTTGACTGGCGGCAGTCGCCGTCAGGGTGATGGGCGCCGGGCTCACTTTCACCACGATCGGCTCTGAGTAAAACGTCACAGTCACATCTTTCGGAGCCGACTTGGTATTCGCCTCTTTCGCACCATTCACCGCGACCACTTTTTTCGCCTCGGTATCTTTGATTTTTATCGGCGCCTCGGCCACGATTTTATCGATGGCGGCGGCGGCATCGACCGCTGACTTGGCCTTCGCGTCGGCCACGGTGACGGCCTTCTCCGTCACAATTCTTGCTTCCGTGGCGACCTTGGACTTGGCGGCGGCTTCCGCCGCCGCCTTCTCGGCCGCCGTCTTGCTTTCGGCCGCGGCCAGCGCCTTCGTATTTGCTTCGACCGCCAGTTTCGCTGCTGCCGTCTTTACGTCCGCCGGCGTGGTCTCGGGCAGAGCTTTGGCCGTCGCCGTGGCTTTGTCCCGGGCTTTCTCCGCCGCTTCAAGCTCGGCTTGCGCGGCGGTCGATTTTTCAACTTCCGCCTTGGCCAAGGATTCGGCCTCACCGACCACTTTTAGCGCGGCCGCCAGTGCGTCGGCAGTTTGCTTGGCGGCGGCCGCCGTGTCGGTGACCGCTTTAACCGCGGCCGGCTTGCCATCGGTGGCCTGCTTGAGGGAGGCATTCAAATCGGCGATTTGTCCTTCCAACTGCTTCACAGCCGCATCCGCCGCCTTGGCTTCATCCAAATAATTACGGTATTTTCCGAGGGTCTGGGTTTGCAGATAGAAGCTGTGCGTACCGACCGGAATTTTGAATTTGACCAGATCCAGCGTCACCGTGGCATTCGTCGCCTTGCCATCCACATCAAATTCAGGCATCGGATCCAGCGCGGCAATGCCGACGATCTTCACCTTCAAAGCCGTGGCAAACTCCATGCGCCGCGTCAGCTTGATGGGGATGGGCAAGGTTCCCGCCACGGACGTTTCCCAAACCTTGTTTTCAGCGGACGCAATTGTCATCGGCGTGGCTTCGACGCCGACCGCCAGCGTGAGATCGCGCGTCATCCGCGAGTGGATCGCTTCCAGATTGAAATCAGCCACGTTCCAAATCACGGCACCATAGCGGGCCTCGTGGGTAAGTTCCGTGTCGCCGACTTTGGCCTTGCCGGTCACCTTGATGGGACCCACCCACGCCGCGGCATTTTCCGCCGCCACCAGCAGGAGCGAAACGATATTTTTGCCAGCTTCCAGTTTGGTTTCGGCCGCGGTGACACCGGGCGGCAATCCTTCCACGGCGAGTTGAATGTCGCCGGCGAAATTATCACGCCGGAAAACCATGACGCGAATCGGGGTGGTTTCGCCGCGGCGAATGAACAGCGGCCAGGCGGTTGCGGGCCGCGTATCCTTGGCGACCGGTGGCGGAGCCGGGGCCATGGCGACCAGACGGAAGTCGGGGGACTCCTTATGGATGGAAAGGCGATAGACCAGGCGCGGATTTGTTTCACCGCGATTAAACAGGTCACGCACCTGGATGCGGTAGTGGCCATCCTCCGGAACGGCGAATCGGCCCGCAGGATCGCGACTGGCAGTATTAAAATCCGAGCCGCCGATATTCAGGTCGGTGTCATACATTTCCAGGATGTCCACCCCCTGCTCCAAGCCTTTGTCATTCTTCACGACGCGCTGAATGACGGCGAACGGATCGGTCGGCAGTCCCAGGCGCTGGGAAAACACTTCCACCCAATACACGTCGCCCTTTTTGGCTTCAAAGGTGACCCAACTGGGCTCGCCGGGGGGGTAGAATTGTCCAACGTATTCGCACGGGATAGAAATCTTCTGGGCCAGCTCCGGCTTGTTGTTGGGGTATTGTTGCACCACCACCGGCCCGGTCGCATAGCTCAACAGCACGGGGTTGGAAACGCCCGCGGGTGAAGGGAGCCGATACTCAAAGCCATCCAGGACGGCATCCGCGGGTTTGATCAAAGTGCCGGTTGCCAGTCGCTGCCGCGACAGGGAATCGCCCGGAAACTCGATCTCGACCCCCAATTGTTCGATTTGTTTACCCTCGATCAGCAGCCCTTTGACCGGGGTTCCGCCCGGCAGATTGCGTCCATAAAGTGTGTGTTTGCTCTTGGTGCCCGCCACGCCCGAAGGTGGAAAGATGAAATCAAGATAAGGCCCGGTCTTCACGGTCAGCCGGTAAAAATGTTCTGCGCCACCGCGAAAGGTGAAGTCGTGAACTTTAAGAAAATAAGCGCCATCGGCGGGCGCGGTAAAATCCAAAATGCCACCCCGCCGGTTGCGATCGATCTCGTTCCCGTCGGCGTCATTTGCGACCACGACGGCGTCCATGCGCGAATCGATCGTCCGCGCCTGGCATTCGACCAAGATTCGCTGTCCTTTCTTGGCGGTGAATTTGAAATAATCCACGGCATTGGCCGCGGCCGTGCCATTGACCACGGTGCCGATGGCAATCTCCATGGCCGTGGCGAGGGTATTGTTGGGTGCCTTTTCGTTGACTTCAGCCAGGTCCCCAACGACGAAAGCGCGGGAATTGGAAATACCGAAGCGACCAGCGATCCGCGCCTCGTAGAGTCCCGCCGGCACCGTGGGCGCGATGAGCACGGAAAACTGGTTCGCCTCCGGCTGACCGGCGGCGTTCAGTTTGGGTTTAGCCGTGATCCCGGGATGAGCAATATGGAGATTCGTGGCCACTTCGAGCTCGACCCCGGACAGGGTGAGTTCCACGGTCGTGCCCGCTTTGCCACCCGGGGGGGAGAGCGTGGAAAGACGGGAGGCGGGCAGTTGCGCCGAAGCAGAAATAGCCAAGCCGGCGACGCAGCCAAATACGCCGGACGGAACGAGGAAATATTTAAGAGTCTTCAATGGGAACACAGTGTTTTGAGACGATGATTCGGTCAAAAAATTCAACCCGGGTTGAGATTGCCACGAACTGGAACTGCACCGAAAAAACCAGCACTTGAATTGGTTTGTCTGATGCCAAAAACCGTTGTGAACGAAGGCACCGCTGCCCGCGACGAACGATTCAGCAGATCGTCATCAAGCGATCTTTCAACTCTCCGAATCACCCGCCCCTCGCCGCCGTTGGAGCCACCCCAGCATTCGATCGCCAAGAGGCGGCACAAGCTCGGGAAGTCCAGCTGGTTTTTGGCCGGTGGCGCCATCCAGGATCAGTGGTTGAAGAGAAATTCCTTGGTGTTCAACAAAGCCCAGATGATGTCTTCATACGCGCGCCGCTTGGCGTCGGCAGCAGCGGGCTTGCCGTCTTTCACCGCGGTTTTCTTTTCGAGATAAGTCTTGGCCATCGATAATTCTTTCGTGTCCGGCTCGCGAGAATAGAAGGTCCGGTAAAGCTCCTGGATTTTTTGGTCGTCGCTTTGAACGGCGTCGGCGGCCAGCAGGGCGGCGCGGCCGCCGTCGCGGGCGAGCTTGTCCTGGATTTCCTTCGCGTTCAGCAGGTGCAGGCTCTGGGCCAGGCTGGCGTCCTGCGAACGTTCACATTCGCACGAGCTGGAGGAATCCGGGCGGCCAAAAACGGTGAGGAAATAGGAGCCGGCATTGAAGCTGTTGTCCGGCAGTTGCACCGCGCGCGTCCCGGCGGCGAGGCCGTCAAAATTGCTGTCCGCCTTGGTCGTCTGGTTGACGGCGTCAAACAGCACTTCAGCCGTCAAACGTTTCGGGTAGTAACGGGAGAAGTTGTGCTTGTCGATCCCGTTGTATTTGTTGGGCACGGAACTGAGCTGATAGACCTGCGAGCTGGCGATCGTGCGCACCAGTTTCTTCAGGTCAAAATTGCTGTAGATGAAATCACGGGCCAGTTCGTCCAGCAGCTCGGGGTTGGTCGGCGGATTGGTTTCCCGCATGTCGTCCTCGGGATCCACCAGGCCACGACCGAAAAAATGCTTCCAATAGCGGTTGACCAGCGCTTTGGCGAAGAACGGGTTGTCCTTGGCGCCCATCCAGTCGGCCAAGGATTGCCGCGGATCATCATCGGGCGAGAGTTCCGCCGGGGTCGCACCCAGACCCGCAGGTTTCACGTTCAGCTTGGTCTTCTTGTTCACTGCCGTGGCATTGCCGCGCCGATGGAAGATAACTTCCTCGCCCGGCTGGGTGCCCGGCTTGCGGCCGACCTGCGTGAAGAACGCCGAGAAGCTGTAATAATCCGCCTGACTCCATTTTTCGTACGGGTGATGATGGCACTGGGCGCATTGCAGGCGCATTCCCAGAAAGAGTTGGGCGGTATCCTCGAGCTGGGCGGTCGGCGTCGTGACCTGGCGATACCAGGCGACGGAGGGGTTCTGGCTCATTTCACCGGAGGCGGCCACGACTTCGCGGGCGAATTGGTCATACGGCTTATTGGCCATCAAACTGTCGCGGATCCAGGAATGAAACGCGTAATTGCCGCGCTGATCGCTCGCCGCCACCCGCTTATTGCGCAACAACGCACTCCATTTGTTCGCGAAATAGTCGGCATAATCCGTGCTGGCCAGCAAGGCATCGATCCATTTGTCCCGTTTGGCGGGATCCTTGTCCGCGAGGAATTTCTTCGCCTCCTCCGGGCTGGGCAAACGACCCGCCACGTCCACTGTCACCC
Source organism: Verrucomicrobiota bacterium (assembly GCA_043742955.1). Taxonomy (GTDB): domain Bacteria; phylum Verrucomicrobiota; class Verrucomicrobiia; order Limisphaerales; family JAYTXL01; genus JAYTXL01. Next base: position 10,558 of record JAYTXL010000253.1, read on the forward strand.
GGCGCAGGAAGGTCGCGTCGTCGGTGAGATCAGAAGGGGGCATGCCAACCTGCTTTAGTTTCTTAAAAACGAGCGCATCGATGAAGTTTTTTGGTTCCGGCAGATTATCCACCGGGGCACCGAGCGGGATGGTGGCGCGGAACACCGCGACTTTGGCCTGATACCGGATCATGACTCCCACGTCGCCGGGCTGCTCAAATAATTTCACCCGGCCGCCGGTGTCGATCTTGGCCATGTCCTTGTCGTTGGCTTCGTAAAGCGCGCTGCGGGAGACATCCTCGAGGGAGCCATCGCTGTAGCGCGCCACCACTACCAACTGCTGCTCGCCGTTCAGCGTCATCGTACGTTCCTTGGGGAAGACCTCGATGCTGACGACCGAGGGATCATTGGTTTTGCCATAAGGCATGCCCTGAGACAGCCAGCGGACCAGCAACCGGTAATCGTCCGAATCCGGGTCCAGCCGCTTGCCGCCGCCGTGCGGCACGATCGCGGCTCCCTTGAGCAGGAGCAGGCTGCGCTCCGGTGACGCCGGGAAGAGGCGGCGCCCGCGCGCTTCTTTCACCAGATGCTCGTAATCTTCCGTGGGCTCAAAACCAAGCAACGAGAGTTTGAAACCATTTTGACCGCTGGACTTTCCGTGGCAGCCACCGCCATTGCACCCTCCCTTGGTGAAGATGGGGACGATCTGGTTGGCGAAATTAATCGCGTTGAGCACCTTGGAGTCTTCCACAATGACGGACATGGTGGTGGACAAACCCTCCGCGCTTTTCGCCGTGATGGTTGCCGTGCCATCCCCCACGGAGGTGACCACGCCGGCCTTGTCGATCTTCACGATGTTCGCCGGCGAGGTGGTGTAGTTGACCGTCCGCGTCAGATCTCGAAACGCACCCCCGTCGAATTTCGCGGTCACGAGCAACTGCTGCTTGGCATCCTTGCCGCGCAGGCGCAGGGCCTGGTCGGTCTTGGATTCACCATCCGTCTGGCAGTGAATCTTAAGGCTGGTGAGCTTGCCGGGGAGTTTGACGTCGGCCGTTTCCTTGGCGATTGCGCCAGTGCTGAGGGCACCGATCAAGGCGGCCGCGAGCACCATTTGGTTGAGTCGATTATTCTTCATAGATTGTTTGATAAAAATATGACCGTTGCTGTCGTTTTCAAGTTGCCGACCGGCAACTATTGCGGCTTCGGGGCTCACCCACCACCGCCACGCATCACGCCACTGACCACAAATCCCAGCACAATACCGAGTGGTAGATAGGTGGCCAGCGCGTTCGTGGCCAAGCCGACGACCGCACCCAACACCCCGCCGATGCCGGCACATAAAAATGCCGATTTCTTCGCGCCACATGCGGCAGCTTTCGTTTCCGCCGGCTTGGTTTCAATTGGCTCGGACATAAATTGCCTTTCATGGTCCGGTTCGTTCGGCACGAACCGGAGGGTTTTAAATCAATTCCTTCATCGGCTCCCAGCCATCCACCAGATAGTGCGGCCGGCCCGTCAAGTCGGGCAGGGTGGTCGTGTTCGGATTGAGGCCGAGCTGATGATACAGCGTGGCAAACACTTCCCCGAAATGCACCGGCCGATCAATCGGCTCACCCCCGAGGCGATCCGTCGCGCCGATGACCTGTCCGGTCTTCATCCCGCCGCCGGCCAGCAAACCGCCACCCACGCGCGGCCAGTGGTCCCGCCCGCCATCCGCATTCACCTGCGGGGTGCGGCCAAATTCGCCCCACGCCACGACTGCCACATCCTGATCGAGTCCCCGGGCATGCAAATCTTCCACCAGCGCGCTGATGCCCTGATCGAACAACGGCAGATGCGTGAGCAGCTCGCTGAAATTTGCCGAGTGAAAATCCCAGCGGCCAAAGTTCAGCGTGACGCAGCGCGCACCCGCCTCCACGAGCCGGCGGGCGATGAGAAAATGCTCATTGTTACGCGGCGCACCGTCGCCGTAATTCTGCGTAAACCCCTTGCCGTAGCGCTCGCGCACTTTCAGCGGTTCTTTCGAAATGTCGAGGGCCTCCACCAGCTTGCTGGAAGTGAGCACGTTGAAGGCCTGCTGCGTGAAGGCGTCGAGCCCTTCCACGACGCCGCTGGTGTCTGCGTCCCGGCGAAAATTGTCAAAGCTGGAAAGCAATGCCTTGCGATCCTCGAGGCGGTCGAGCGTGATGCCGTTGAGCTTGAGGTCGTCCATGCCCGCGCCATTCGGACGGAACGCCACGTGGGCGGTGCCCAGATATCCTGGATGTCCCGGCGAGCCATAGGGCGGATGGCCGGCCTTGGGTGCCAGACCGACAAACGCCGGGATGGCCGGGTCGGTCTGGCCTTGCAGTTTGGAAAGCATTGCCCCCATGGACGGGTGTCCGCCGGGTGGCTGATTTCTCGGAGATCGACCGGTGTAGCAAATGAACGAGTCATGGTCCCCGTCGGGCGATCCGTAGAGCGAACGGAGCGGAACGAGTTTGTCCATGATCTTCGCACAATAAGGCATGTGCTCGGAAATCTGGATGCCGGGAACATTGGTGGACCTCGGCTTGTAGGGGCCGCGCATCTCCAGCGGCGCGTCCATCTTCAGATCATACATGTCCTGATGCGGCGGCGCGCCGGCCATGTAAATCATAATGACCGCCTTGTGCGACTTGCGGATGCCAGCGAGCTGTTCGGCCTGCAGGATCTGCGGCAACGCCAGCCCACCCATCGCGAGACTGCCGATCTTCAAGAAGTCCCGGCGCGACACGCCATCGCAGAATCTTGATTTCGATTGTCCGTAAATGGTCAGCATAGGTCAGATCAGTTCTTTGATCGGCTCGCAGCCCGGCTCCACCAGATATTGCGGTCGGCCGGTCAAGTCCGCCACCGTCGTATCGAGCACATTGATACCGAGGTTGTGATAGAGCGTGGCAAAGACTTCACCAAAACGCACCGGACGCTCGGCCGGTTCGCCACCCAACCGGTCAGTCGCACCAATCACCTGGCCTGTTTTCATCCCGCCCCCGGCGAGCAGGGCAAACGAGGCGCGGGGCCAATGGTCACGGCCCGCATCTTTGTTAATCATCGGCGAGCGCCCAAATTCTCCCCACACCACGACGCTCACGTCTTGGTCGAGACCACGATCATGCAGGTCTTTCACCAGCGCGGTGACGCCCCGGTCCAACAGCGGCAGGTCCGCTTTGCAGAGCTTGTGGTTCTGGCCATGATAATCCCAAAATCCAAACGCCACCGTCACCGCGCGCGCCCCGGCCTCGACCAGCCGCCGGGCCATTAAGAATTGTTCGGTGAGCATCGGGGCCGCGTCCCCGTGCGTTTTCGGATCACCCTTGCCGTAGCTCTCGACGACCTTTGGATTCTCCTTCGACAAATCCAGCGCGGTGAGCAATTTGCTCGACGTCAACACCCCCAGCGCCTGTTCGTTGAAGGTATCGAGGCCTTCCATCAGACCGCTCGAATCCACATCGCGGCGAAACCGGTCAAAACAGCTTAACAAATTTTTCCGGTCGGCGAGGCGCTCCAAGGAAATACCATTGAGGGTCATGTCGGCCATGCCTTCCCCCGCCGGTTTGAAAGATTGGTGCGACACCCCGAGGAAACCAGGCGTGGCGGCATTGTAGGGCCGATGCTGCATCTTCGGTTCCAACCCGATGAAGGGGGGCAGGGCGGGATCGTTGGCGCCTTGCAGCTTGGAAATCATCGCGCCGAAGGACGGCCAGCCACCCGGGGGTTGGTTGTTCTTCGAACGGCCCGTGAGACAATGAAAATCTGAATGATCGTCCCGCGCATCCACCATGGAACGAATCACAGCCAGCTTGTCCATCATGCCAGCCATGAGGGGCAGGTGCTCACAAATCTGAATCCCGGGGACGTTGGTGCGAATCGGTTTGAACTCGCCGCGAATTTCGGAGGGCGCATCCAGCTTGAGATCAAAGGTGTCCTGGTGCGGCGGGCCGCCCGGCAGGTAGATCATGATCACCGCCTTGTGCGACTTCTTCAGGCCCGCTTGCGCCTCCGCCCGGAGAATTTGTGGCAACGCGAGCCCGCCCATTCCCAGGGCGCCGATGCGCAAGAAGCTCCGGCGCGAAACGCCGTCGCAGAAGCGGGAGGATTGTCCTTCGATGGTCAGCATGCGGCAAAAATTGAAAGCTGAATTTTGGCAATCAAGCCGAACCCCCGGAGGCGCGGCGACCGGAGCGTTCGCTCTTCAAAAAACCTCATTCGCAGTTTAGCCGATGAGTTCCTTCATCGGCTCGATGCCTTGATCCACCAGGAAGGTCGGGCGGCCGCTGAGGTCGTTCACCACCGTTTTGGCGACGTCGATGCCGAGGTTATGGTAAAGCGAGGCGAACACCTCGCCAAAATGCGTCGGCCGATCCACGGCCTCGCCGCCCAGACGGTCGGTGGAGCCGATGACCTGCCCCGTCTTCATGCCGCCACCCGCCAGCAGGGCGCAGGAAACGCGCGGCCAATGGTCGCGACCGGCGTCTTTGTTGATATTCGGCGTGCGACCAAATTCACCCCAGACCACCACCGAAACGTCCTTGTCCAAACCCCGCTGATGCAAATCCTCCACCAGCGCGCTCACCCCCTGGTCCAGCAGGGGCAGGTCCTGGCGCAAGGCGCCAAAATTGTCACCGTGATGATCCCAGCGGCTGAAGGCAAGGGTTACGCAGCGCGCCCCGGCTTCCACGAGGCGGCGGGCGACGAGGAATTGTTCCATCAATTTCGGACCGCCATCATCGCGATTCTTCGGGTCGCCTTTGCCGTAGCGCTCGATCACGCGCTTGTCTTCCTTGGTTACATCCAAGGCCTCGACCAGCTTGCTCGAGGTCAGCATGCCAAACGCCTGCTCGTTAAAGGTATCCAAACCGGTCATCAAACCGCTGGAATCCACATCGCGGCGGAAACTGTCAAAGCTGCTGAGCAGGGTCTTGCGGTCGGCCAGACGGTCAAGCGTGACGCCGTTGAGCACCATGTCCGCCTTGCCCGCGCCATCCGGCTTGAACGGCGCGTGCGATATTCCCAGAAAACCTGGCTGACCGGCGTCCGCCCACGGCATATGCCCCATCTTGGGTGACATACCGATGAACGGCGGGATAAATTTATTGACCGGCCC
>JAYTXL010000254.1:0-21174 GCA_043742955.1 Verrucomicrobiota bacterium
GCCAGGTAACCGTCGTGCAGGAATTGCTTCCAATGTTCCTCAAAACTACCGGCCGGAGCCAAGGATTTGAAAGTGTCGCGAACGATGTCGTGGGGCTTCATTGCGTCCATACCGGCGAGCCGGGCGAGCACTTCGATTTCGGTCACGCCGCCAAATAATGCTTCGATCAACGGCTGCACGGGAACGACTGTCCCATCGCTTGTGCGGGCGTCACCCCAGGATTCGAGATAGTGAGTCTGCTGCAGGTGCCAGTCGTTGCCCCGTTTCGCTGCCTCAAACGTTTCATCCTCGTAATAGCCGAGGCGCACCACGCTCTTGGCGTGCGTTTGCAACTTGGCCCAATCGAGATCAGCTGGCGCATTGTAGGCGGGGTTGCCACCCAGAATCACCAGCGTCTCGACTTTGCCGTCCTTCAAATCTTGCGCCAGTTCAGCGATCGTTGCTTCTTCGGCCGGGGGAACCGCATGGAACACCACCGTTGTTCCCACATTGCCCAAGGCGGCATTGATTTTATGGGCGATGACGTGGGCGGCGAGGGGTTGGCGATGGCCAGCCACGACGAGGCACTTCCCCTGGTTGGCAATCAGGTCCTTGGCGCATTCCACGATCCATTTCTCGTGCTGTTTGACCGCACTGCCCAATTCCGCAAGCGTGCCCCCGCCTGCACCACCCAAAAGTGTTTCGATTTCCGCCCCCAACTGCGCCGCGACGGCCAGGATCTGACCCGGTGCCACGCGCAAACGATGATCGGCATTCGCGCCGGTCAAGGTGAGTAAAGATTCGACCGAATAAAGCCGGTTCATCGAATCTTCCGGCTTCGCGATTTTGCGTTTCTGGGCCCAACCGCGAATCAAACGGGCACTGTCCTCTTCGCCCCCCACAAAATCAAAGTCCAGCGACACAATCACGTTCGCCTGATCGAGTTTGTAATACGGGTTTACGGGCTGGCCAAAAGCGATGGTCGCCGACTGCCGTTGAATGTCAAAATCCACCGACTCATAAACGGTCCAGCGGGATTGCGGATACTTCTGGCGGATAATGTGTTGCAGGCGGGCGCGCGAGGGCGAGCTGCTGCGCTCCACCAGGAAACTTAGCCCTTGGCCGCCATTCTGGGCGAACTGGCTGGCGGATTGCACCAGGAAATCCAGCGCCGCATTGCGCGTGACGGTGTTACCGCCCTTCGTGAAACGCTGGGACCGGTCGGGATCGTACAGGTTCAGAATCGAGGCTTGCGCAAACGTGTCGGTGGCCCCGTTGCTGTCGGGATGCTGCGCGTTGCCTTCGATCTTCGTCGGCCGGCCTTCGTGAGATTTAACCACCAACGCAATGGCGCTGCCGCGATTCGGCATGGCGGTGGCGAAGTGCTGCGCAACGCCGTGGGTGTAGCCTTCTGGGAGTTTTGAGAACGGATAAATTTTTTCTTCCGGGCGGCGGCAACCGGAGCCTAACGCGCCCAGACCCGCCAGGAGGAACGAGGCGGACATGATCTTGACGAAATCACGGCGTGTCGCGCCATCCTTCAGTTCGCTGGCACCCGCCGGGAACTCGCGTTCCGCCCAAGTGCGAAATTCGGGCGTGTCGGCCAAGTGCTCCAAACTGCGCCAGTATTTTGGACCGGTTTCCGGTTCCGGACAAGCGGGGGGGATCGTTTTCATCGGTGACAGGCGGAGCAGTTTTGGGAGGAGTTGACCTTCCAGTCATGGACGAATTGCTTGCCCATTTTCTCCTGAACCTCGGGATGGATCACCAGGCTGAGGTTGTAAACGTCTTTCGGATCGCGAATTTGGCCTTCCGGATTGCGATGGCACTCGAGGCAGAAGCTCATGCTCAAAGGCTTCGCATGGCGGACTTCATCCATCTTGTTGACTTCACCGTGGCATTTCACGCAGCTCACGCCGCGATTCACATGCACGGAATGGTTGAAATACACGTAATCAGGCGTCTTATGGATTTGCACCCACGGGATTGCCTTGCCCGTGGCCGCGCTTTCACGGACGAGCGCCAGTTTGGGATCGTCCTTCAGCACCTGATTATGGCAATTCATGCAGGTGCCCGCCGACGGAATATTGGAATACCACGACTTCTCCACCCCGTTGTGGCAATAGCGGCAGTCCAAGCCCAGTTGATCCGCATGAATCGCGTGCGAAAAGGCTACCGGTTGTTTCGGTTGGTAACCGACCCGCGTGTACTTGGGGGTGAAATAATACCACAAGCCGGCCGTCGCGGTGGTGCCGACCAGCAACGCGCCGGCAATCACCAACCCGGGAAGCCTATTTGTCCATTTAGGGAAAATATCAGACATGTGGAAAGTTCAGGTGGTTCGTTTGACTAGGACTCAATGCGCCCAGCCGCCCGCGACCGCGCCGGCAGAAAGAGGTAAAGAAAAATCCATTGAATATCCCAGCCACATGATCGTCTCTAAAACAGTCACCCAACCAGCAACTAATGGCAGAAAGCCTGTATAATTAGCGGGCCTGTTCATGCGGCCCTTTTACCGAGCGGAAAATGTTTAGCCTAATCGATTGGGCGCGGCAAGCAAAGTTCGCTCGTTCTGTTAAGTTTTCCGTTCCTTAATGGAGCAGATAAGTCACTTTGTTCGTCCGGCCACCCAACCGCTGCCGGACATTCCCCAATAACCATCCCGTTTCGAACGGATTTTATCGGCCGGTTGGGCTTTTTTCGAGCGGGGTGGGCGGGCGGCATCTCCCGGGTCGAAATCACCAGCCGGAAACCGCAACGGCTGCGGGCCTGGCCGGCTCGATGAAATCGCGGCTCTGCCCTTGTCGCTCCGGGGCTGCGCCGCAGTCGGGTCCCTCCGCTTTCCATGGATGCCCCATTGCAAAACCAAACGATTTCCATAAAATGAAGCCATGAGTGCGTGGCTGGAAACCAAAGCTGGCGATAAACTCGCCCTTCAGGGGAATTGTTCCTTGGGACGTGAATTGGCAAATGCTTTTGTCCTTTCTGGAAGTCTGGTTTCCCGCCATCACGCCCTGATTCACACGCAGGGCCGGGGGGAACACTGGCTGGTCGAGTTGGGCAGCAGCAACGGCGTCGTATTGAATGGCCGCCGCTTGAAACAGCCAACGGCGTTAAAGGATCAGGACCAGCTGCAAAGGGGTTATCGAGGCCGAGGGGGGTGAGCTTAATCGTTTTTTGGGCGACGGTTTCCTGGCGTACTGGCTGGCGACCAATACCAAGCCTGAAGCTGTTGGCCGCACTTTGACCGAATTAAAAAAGCTGCAGGCGGTCAACACGCTCCCTTTCCGGCTCGTGGTCCATTTCAGTTCCGTCACGATGGATACTTAAAATCAATTAATCCAGGGTTCGATTTGCTGTTCCTCCATGCATCGAAGGCACGGGGACCCGCAATGTCTCCGCCCAGGGAAGTAACGCCGGCAGGATGGTCGGATAAAGGCTGACTCCGTGCGCGAGTTGAGTGGCGCGGCGCCTCAACGCTGCTTGTCCCGGCAATCGTACCGGGGATTGGCCTGCTCGCACCGGTGTTTCCATGCACGACTGGGCGAAGAAACTGGTTTCTCGAAGAAACGCTGCGTGGCCACCAAAGAATTCGGGATTGATAATTTGCAGGAAGACGGAAGCCCCCCATCGATTCACCGCATCGGCGCGGCCGTGTCCGGCGAGGGCGCTGGTCATGGCTTCAATCATCAGCGCGAGGGCAAAGCCTTTGTGGCCCAGATCCAGCCCGCCCAGCGGGAGCAACGAACCGCCCTGGCCATTAAACAAGACGCGCGGGTCATCTGTCGTTTGGCCCGTTTGGTCAATCAGCCACGGCCCGGGCAACCGTTCTCCGGCCGACGCCAGTCGCTGGCAAAGCCCGTTCGCGGTCGTGGAGGTGCTAATGTCAATGAGGATGGGCTCGCTGTCCGTTGGGATGCCGGCAGCCAGCGGGTTTGGCGTAAAGCGCGGCGCGATGCCGCCGTGGGGGGCGACGGTGCGGCCCGCCGGGTCGGAGGATGAAAGCAGGATCAGGCATCCCGCATCGGTGACGGGTTTCAAATAGGCCTGGAGACAACCGATGTGGTGGCTTCGGCGGATCACCACGGTGACCACCGGATGTTGCGCGATCCGCGCACGGGCGAAGTCGATGGCCTGGCGAACCAGCCAGGGACCGGGCAAATAGCGTCCGTCCCACGTCAGGGCCGATCCGTGGTCGGCGATTACAATTGGTTCCCCGGACTTCTCCATCAAACCGTCTCCCAGTGACTTTAGGTAAGCGGGCAGCAGCGTGAAGCCGTGCGTGGTGTGCCCCAGCAAGTCACCTTCCAACAAAACCTCGGCAACATCGCGCGCGCGATCTTGCGACAGACCCGCGGCGGCGAGCAAATATTCACCAAAATGCAGGAGCTCCTGGGCGGCGAAGGTCGGGGCTCCGGAATTACCTGGCGAATGGGACGGGTTCAAAACGTGGTTTCCTTCGCTACGGATGGCCGTGCATGGACCACACGAAGAGTGGCTTGCCCTGTTGCGTCGCGGCCTGTCGTGCTTCGAGCAGCGACGTCTTCCAGGGAATTGTCTTCCATAGCTCTTCGTCGGGCTTGGGCGCGATGAGGTCGCGGACGGCGGCGAACTCGGCGGGAAGTGCGAGCGGCTTGAGCGGTTGCGATTGCGCGGCAGCCCCGAGCACCAGGCACAGACTGAGCGGAATCAGGGTTCTCATCGAATCAGGACTTTCCGAGAAAATGGTTTCATTTCTGGAACAGATTGGCTGGCGGACACCGCCGATACAAGGGCTTTCGGCTTCGCTTGGGGCGCGGCTCTCGCAGCGGATCCTCTGGCGGGTCGTCACCGCCCGGATTGCGACCGGTCAACCAGCGGACAAGGGGGTTTCTCCCGATGCCACGAGGTTGCTTGTTCGTAAGCATGCGCGATTCTTAGAATGGTTTCCTCGCCAAATGGCTGGCCGAGTAATTGCAAGCCGATGGGCAATTTCGGCGACCTGGTGAAGCCGCACGGGAGGCTCAGGCCGGGGATGCCGGCGAGGTTGCACGAGATGGTGAAGATGTCGGAGAGATACATCTGTAACGGGTCGTCGGACTTCTCGCCCACTTTGAAGGCCGCCGTCGGGGTGGTGGGTGAGACAATGGCGTCGACGGTTTCAAAGGCCTTGAGAAAATCCTGCCGGATGAGGGTGCGGACCTTCTGCGCGCGCAGATAATAGGCGTCATGATACCCGCTGCTCAGAACATAGGTGCCGAGGATAATGCGACGCTTCACTTCCGCACCGAAGCCTGCTCCGCGCGTGTTGCTGTACAGCCCGAGCGGATCGGCACCCTCGACCCGCGTGCCATAACGGATGCCGTCGAACCGGGCCAGGTTCGCACTCGCCTCGGCGGTGGCCACGATGTAATAGGTCGCCACCGCGTAATCCGTGTGCGGCAGGGAAATCTCGACGACTTCCGCGCCCAGCGCTTGCAACCTCTGCACGGCGGCATCGACGGCCGCCTTGACCTCCGGGTCGAGGCCGCCGATGAGGTATTCTTTGGGCAGGCCGAGTTTGAGTCCTTTGATGTTGCCATTGAGCGTGGCGGCATAATCCGGCACCGGTTCCGGCACACTGGTGGAATCGCGTTCGTCGCGCCCGCTGATAACCTTCAATAGTGTCGCGGCGTCACGAACATCCTTGGTGAAGGGGCCGATCTGGTCGAGCGACGACGCAAAGGCGACGAGCCCGTAGCGCGAAACGCGGCCGTAAGTTGGTTTCAAGCCCACGCAGCCGCAGAGCGCCGCCGGTTGGCGGATTGAGCCGCCCGTATCGGAACCGAGGGTTGCGATGCACTCGTCCGCGGCCACGGCGGCCGCGGAGCCACCGGAGGAGCCCCCCGGAATGCGCATGGGATCCCAGGGATTGCGCGTGGTGAAGAAGGCGGAGTTTTCCGTGGAACTGCCCATGGCGAATTCGTCCATGTTGAGCCGGCCAAAAACGATCGCGCCGGCAGCCTTTAACTTTTCGATGACGGTCGCATCGTAAGGTGAGCTGTAGTTGCCGAGAATTTTGGAACCGCAGTTGAGCGGCTGGTTCTTCACGCAAAGCACGTCTTTGACGGCGATGGGTACTCCGAGGAGCGGCCGCTGTTTGAAATTCGCGCCGGCGGCGATGGCGGCGTCCGTCGCGTCGGCCTGAGCGAGTGCGTCGGGAGCATCGTGGCTGAGGAAGGCTTTGATCTGCCCGTCCACGAGTTGAATTTGGTCGAGGCAGGCTTGCGTGGCTTCGCGGGCGGAAATTTCGCGTTTCGCGAGTCGGTCGGTGAGTTCGGCAATGGTGAGCTGGTTCAGCATGGCAGGATGTTTAACCATCAATGGACACGAAAAAACACGAACTTGGAAAAAGCAAAAACCGGCCATCAAGACGCGTGTTCATCTGGGCAAATCCGTGGTGGCTACTCCACAATTTTCGGGACGATGAAGAGGCCGTTCGCCTTGGCGGGCGCATTGCGGAGCGCAGCTTCAATCGGAAGGGAAGGGCGGACCTCATCCGGCCGCGTGACGTTCACCAGCGGTACTGCGTGGGCGGTCGGCTCCACGCCGGTGACATCGATTTTCTTCAGCTTGTCGATGTAACCGAGGATGCCAGCCAGTTGCTCGCTGAGTGTTTTTTCCTCGGTTGGAGTGAGGGAAATGCGCGCGAGCTGGGCGATATATTTAACGTCAAAATCCAAGGCAGACATTGGTTGAGATTAGGCTTTAAAGTTCAAAGTTCAAAGTTTGCGTCGCAGACTCAAGTGGCGGGTGATGAAGTGGCCGGGCAAAGAGGAGCATGGTTCTCAATCCTCATCGAATTTTCGTTTGAGCAGAGCCTCCAGTTCCCTGACCGCCTGCGTCGCGTCGCCGCCGTTGGCGATCACGAGAATTTTACAAGTGGGGCCGGCGGCGAGCATCATCAGGCCCATGATGCTTTTGCCATTCACTCGCTCGCCGTCTTTTTCCACAAAAATGTCGGAGGTGAAGCGCGTCGCGATCTTGACGAACATGGCGGCGGGCCGGGCATGGATACCCAGCTTATTGGTGACCACCAGTTCCTTGGTGACCATCATGTTTTCGCCTGGATCATTTTTGGCCGCGCTCATCGAGCGGGAATGATTGCCAAACCAGCCGGGTTTGCCAATGAATATTAGAGCGGCGATTTCTTGGACATTTTGGCGATGAGCCGGTCGTTCAATTCCTGGGCCGGATTGTAGCCCGATGCCTTCAGCTTGGTTTGGAAAGCAGCGACTTCGATCAAGCGCGCTAGGTCCCGGCCCGGGCGGACAGGAATGATGATGTGCGGTATGTCCACGCCCAAAATACTTACGCACTCCTGGTCGATGCCGAGCCGATCCACATCCGGCACGTCGCCCCAGGCTTTCAAGGTCACGACGAGGTCGATCCGCTTCTCCCCGCGAATGCTCTTCACGCCGAACATGGCGGCGACGTTGATGATGCCGATTCCGCGCACCTCCATGTGGTTGCGGGTCAGTTCAGCGCTGGTGCCGATGACTTCCCGGCCATCGATGAGGGTGACCTTGGTGACATCATCGGCCACCAGGCTGTAGCCGCGTTCAATCAGCGCCAGCACCGACTCGCTCTTGCCGACTCCGCTTTCGCCGCGGATGACCACCCCGACGCCCAGAATATCCACCATGCTCCCGATTTCCGTGCCGTGGGGCGCGAACATCATTTCCAACGCGAGCGTGGCCACGTTGATGAATTTCATGGTGATCAGCGGACATTGAAAAATCGGCACGTCCGCCCTCTCCGCCGCCCGCAGAAATAATTTGTCGGGTTGAATGTTTCGGCTGAAAACGATGCAGGGGATGCGATGCGCGAGCAAATCGGCGTAGCGTTGCTCCCGTTCCTCCCGCGGGAGTGATTTCAAGAAAGTGGACTCGGCGCTGCCGATAACCTGCACCCGTTTACTGGCAAAGTATTTGGTGAAGCCTGCCAGCGCCAGTCCGGGCCGGTTCACGGTGGGTTCACGGATGATGCGTTTCAAGCCGCTGGCACCCGCCACCAATTTCAACTCCAGCGCGCTCGCCTGATCGGTGTAAAACCGTTCCACAGTAATGACGTCGCGTTCCATGAGGCCGAGTCTAAGTTAAAAAGTGAAAAATGAAAGTCTCCATAAACCCTTCATTACATGTTGAATTCCGGTCCCAGATAAATCTCCCGCGCTTTCGGATCGTTCAGCATGTCGGGTCCGTTGCCCTCGTAGACCACCTTGCCTTGATGAATCAAATAGGCACGGTCCACGAGTTTCAATGTTTCGCGGACGTTGTGATCGGTGATCAAAATGCCCAACCCCCGCTGTTGCAAGCGCCGCACGATCTTTTGCACTTCATAAACCGCGATCGGATCAATCCCGCTGAATGGCTCGTCGAGCAGGAGCAGTTTTGGGCTCGTTACGAGCGCCCGCGTGATTTCCAGCCGCCGTTTTTCGCCGCCGCTCAACGTGTAGGCCATGCTTTTTGCCACCGGCGTCAGGTCGAGTTCATCGAGGAGATACTTTAACCGAACCTGCCGCTCCTCCGCCCCGATCGCGCAGGTTTCCAGGATGGCAAGAATGTTTTGTTCCACCGTTAATTTTCGAAAAATGGATGGTTCCTGAGTCAGGTAACCGATCCCCAGCCGGGCCCGTTTGTGCATCGGCAGCCGCGTGATTTCCTGCCCGCGGAACTTCACGGCACCCTGGTCCGGTCGCACCACGCCTACAACCATGTTGAACGTCGTGGTCTTGCCGGCGCCATTGGGGCCGAGCAGCCCGACAATTTCGCCCGCCTTCACGAAAATGGACACGCCATCAACGACCCGTCGGTCCACCCGCCGCTGGCGGTACGATTTGGCCAGGCTGTCGGTCTCCAACAATTTGGCGGAGGCCTCCACTGTCACTGGCGGGCCGGGATTGGTTTCCCGCCTCAATTCCTCTGTCTGGGGTTCGCTCATGTCAGGCAAATTGGGTCGGCCTCCTCCAGCTCACTTGGGCGGGGACAAATCACCTTTTTGTTCGGCGACTTTGTAGTCGCCCTTCGCTCTGAATTTGTTGTTCGCGCGGTCCCACCGCAGCACCTCGGCACCGGTGACCTCCAGCCGCCGGGGCAGGGTGGATTGCGCCCTGGCCGTCGCCGGTGCCATTTGCAGCAAGGGATGGCCGGTCATTTCCACGATGCTGTTGGTGCCGGTGAAGACCGCCTTGGCACCCGTGGCCCGGGTGTCGCCCTGACGAATAATCACGTTGCGCTCGGCGACAATGGCCGTGATTTGACGATCTTGGGATGACAAGCGGACCGTCGCTTGGTCGCATTGCAGTTTCCAGGGCGCGGCTTTGGCGCCGCCGGCGCGCGACTCCAACTGGTCGACCACCACGCTTTTTTCCGCGACGATGGTTTCAATTTCCTTGCCCCTCGCGGACAAGTGCAGGTTGACCGCCTCGCAGGTTAGCTGCCACGGTGTGCTTTTATCTCCAACCCCCCGCGCTTCCGACTGTTTGACGACCACATTTTGCCGCGCCTCGATGTGGTCGATCCGGTTGTCGGGCGCCGACAGTTTCACGGTGACGACCTCCGAGGTTACCCTCCAGGTCGGATTGCGGTTTTCTGCCGTGCGGCCCTCGATTTGTTCCACCATCACATTCTGCCGGGCGATAATATTTTCAATTTGATTGCCGGTCGGAGCCAGGCTGGCCGTGACCTCTTCCGCAGTCAGGCGCCACGGAGTTTGCTGGTTGAGGGCGACCTGGTTCTCGATCTGTTCCACCACGACATTCCGACGGGCGACGATGGATTGGATTTGATTGCCGGGCGTGGACAATTTCAGTGACACGGTTTCCCCGGCGAGGTTCCAGGCCGGATCGTGGAGCCGGACGTGGCCTCGAAAATCCGCCGCGCCGGGTTTGAAATCGTAATCGTCCGCGAAAACCTCCACCACGCGGTTGGTGGCCGAAGGACTCAACCCATCGCGGGCTATTTTCAGGTAGCCATCGCGTTGTACATTAAATCCGCCACTCAGCCGGTTCCATTTCAAAAGCTCGCCTTTGCCCTCGAAGCGCGGGGTGTGAAACGTCGGGTGGCCCGTGATCTCCACCAGTTCCGTCGCGGCCGTGGCGGTGTAAACGGCGCGCGAGCCGGTCGCACGGCTGTCTCCTTGCTGAATCACCACGTCCTGGTCGGCTTCGATGCGTCGCACCGGACCGCCGGCGTCCGGCAAATCCACGGTCAGTAGTTCGGCGAAGATTTCGATGGGCTGATTCGTCCCGCCCGGCGAAGTCGAAGTTGGCGCGCTCGCGACGCCCTGGGCACCCGCCGTTCTGGCCGTCGGGGATAATTTCACGTAGGCCCCGCCCGTGGACTTGAATTTGTTTCGCTTGCGATCTAGGATCAAAATGTTGCCTTTGCCTTCGTGTCCCTGGCTGCGCCAAGCGGCATGGCCGGTGACTTCAATGGTATCCTCGGTGGCGGTGGTGGTGTACACGGCTTGGTCTCCGGTGGCGCGGGTGTCGGCCTGCTCGATGACCACGTCCCGGCGAGCCACAATGCTCTCCACGCCGCGACCCGTCGGCGCTGTTTTCACAGTCAATTCCTCGCTGGCTAGTTTCATCTGCGGGTCATTCGCCCGCACGTGATCCCGGTAAACGGCCAGCCCCGTCCGGGAATTGAACTCAAAACGATCCGCAAACACCTCCAGGTCCTGGCGCGGTTCGGCGGGAATACTCGGGGCAGGGATGGCTTGCGGTTTAAGTAACTCCTTGTTGATGATCGTGTGCGCGCGATTGGAGATGATCAGCACGGAATTCGTCTGCTGCCATTCAAATCCCTGGCCGGTAATGGTGAATTTTCCATCGGCCTGCCGCGCTCTCATTTCGCCGGGGGAGGTTGCGATGCGGCGCTTGGAGTCGTACAAACACTCGGGTGCTTCCACGATCAGTTCCACCTTGCCATCGTCGCGATAGGTTTCCAGATGCAGGGTGGTGATGAGCATCTGGCTATTGGGCAATTGCTTCACACCTTTGCCAGTGACCTGGGATTTCAAACGTCCTTGCGGGTCGTATTCCGGCAATTTGAAGTCCTTGCCGCTGCCGCCACCCGCCGTCTGCGCGACCCCGCTGCCGGTCCAAGACGTCAAGCCGGCCAGCAGCAGCCCAGCTTGAAATAGTTTCACCACTCGCAAACGCATATATATATAGATCACCTTAGGCTGAATATTCTGCGACCAATCGTGGCCATTTGCCCTGAGCTTTCAAGATCAACTCCGTCACCTCGCGCACCGCGCCGTGGCCGCCCCGGGCGCGAGTCACGTAATCTGCCAGCGCCTTGGCTTCGTCGATGGCATTGGCGACCGCCACCGCCACCCCCGCACGTTTCAACAAGGCCAAGTCCACCAGATCATCGCCCATATAGCAGACCTCCGCCCAGCGCAATCCGTTTTGCGCCAGCAGAGCTTCGGTGACGACTAGTTTGCCGCCCCGCTCCTGATGCAGAAAATCAATTTTTAGTTCCGCCGCGCGCGCGGCCGTGGCGGTCGAAGGCCGACTGGAAATCCAGCCGACCTTGATCCCTTCGCGCCGCAGCAGCGCCAGACCCAGGCCGTCCTGAATATCAAACCGTTTGAATTCCGCCTGGGAACCCACGTACACGCCGGCATCGGTCAGGACCCCATCCACATCGCACAAAAGCCATTTGACTTGCTGCCACCGCGCTGCCAGTCCGAGCGTCGTTTCGGGGAGGCGTGCTCCGGCGTTACGGATTCGACTCATGGATCTAATTGCCCGTTTCATGGTCAACGAACGGCGGCGTGAATTTTCAGCAGGCTCTTCAATAGTGGCCGCATTTTCGCGAGCGGAATCATATTCGGCCCGTCGCTCAGGGCGTGATCGGGGTCGGGATGTGTTTCGATGAACAGTCCGTCCGCTCCCGCCGCCAGCGCACAGCGCGCCAGCACCGGCGCGAATTCGCGCTGGCCACTCGATTTGTCGCCGCCGCCACCGGGCAGCTGCACTGAATGCGTCGCGTCGAAGATCACCGGGAAACCGAATCGTTGCAGGATCGGAATCGAGCGCATATCTGCAACCAGATTGTTGTATCCGAACGTCGTGCCGCGTTCCGTGAGCAGGAACCGGGTGCCGCCCGCCGCCGCCGCCTTCTTCACCACCTGTCCCATTTCCTGGGGCGAAAGGAATTGCCCCTTCTTCAAATTGACAATCTTGCCGGTGGCCACCGCCGCGTTGATCAAATCAGTCTGGCGACAGAGAAACGCGGGGATTTGCAGGATATCCACAACCCTTCCGGCGGCCTCGGCCTGGGCTTCCGAGTGGACGTCGGTGAGCACGGGCACGCCGAGTTTCGCGCGCACCCGGGCGAGGGTTTGCAAGCCGGCTTCGGTGCCCGGCCCGCGAAAAGATTCGCCGGAAGTGCGGTTGGCTTTGTCAAAGCTGGCCTTGAAAATGTAGGTGATGCCCAAATTCCGGCAGGTTTTTTGCAGGGAAGCCCCGATCTTGAGGCACAGGGCTTCGCTCTCAATCACGCACGGCCCAGCGATGAGGATGAGGCGGTGCGGGGCGCGCAGGGATTTCCACAGGCTGGCGGTTTGATTCGGCACGCGCCGTTTCTACCAGCTGGAACCGGGAATGTAAATGACGGGAAGCTGGCTAATGGGGATCAGCCCCGGGGATGGGGCGGCCGGGCGCGGAACAGCTACCTTCAACTGATGAGTTCCTTCATTGGTTGAAGGCCATCGGTAAGGTATTGCGGACGGCCGCTCAGGTCGTGCACCAGCGCTTTGTTTACATCCAAACCGAGATTGTCGTACAGGGTGGCGAAAACCTCGCCAAATTGAGTCGGTCGATCCATCGCCTCGCCACCCAGACGATCCGTGGAACCGATGGCCTGCCCGGTCTTCATGCCGCCCCCGGCCAGCAGGGCACAGGAAACCCGGGGCCAATGGTCGCGGCCGGCATCTTTGTTGATCGTCGGTGTGCGGCCGAACTCCCCCCAGACCACCACCGAAACATCCTTGTCCAAACCGCGCTGATGCAAATCCTCCACCAAAGCGCTCACGCCCTGATCGAGCATCGGCAGATCCTGACGCAAAGCGCCGAAATTGTCACCGTGATGATCCCAGCGGCTGAAGGCGAGGGTCACGCACCGCGCGCCCGCTTCCACGAGGCGGCGGGCGATGAGAAAATGTTCCATCAATTTCGGCCCGCCGTCATCCCGGTTCCGGGGATCACCTTTGCCGTAACGCTCGATCACGCGGCGGTCTTCCTTGGTGAGATCAAGCGCGTTGATCAGCTTGCTCGAGGTGAGCACGCCGAAGGCCTGTTCATTAAAGGTGTCCAAACCTTCCATCAAACCACTGGCGTCCACGTCACGCCGGAAAATATCGAAATTCTTAAGCAGCGAACGCCGGTCATCAAGGCGGTCCAGGGTAACGCCGTTGAGCACCATGTCCTCTTTGCCTGCGCCTTTATTCGGCTGGAACGGCGCGTGGGAGACGCCCAGGAAACCGGGCGTACCATTGTCCGCCCAGGTCATGGCCCCCATCTTGGGAGCGAGTCCGACGAACGGGGGCATGGCAGGATCAACCGGTCCCGCCACCTTCGCCAGCACGGAGCCGAGGCACGGCCAGCCGCCCGGGGGCTGATTCAAGTGGGAATGACCGGTCTGGCATTGGAAAGCGTAATGGTCGCCGGTGGCGCCGACCACGGAACGGATGATCGCCAGTTTGTCCATCATCCCAGCGAGGCGAGGCAGATGTTCCGTGATCTGGATGCCCGGGACGTTGGTGCGGATGGGCTTGAAGGGCCCGCGAATTTCGGCCGGAGCGTCCATCTTCAGGTCGAACATGTCCTGGTGGGACGGACCACCCGGTAAAAAGATCATGATGACCGCCTTGTGCGACTTGCGAATGCCCGCTTGCGCTTCCGCGCGCAAGAGTTGCGGCAGGCTCAGGCCGCCCAAACCCAGGCCGCCGATCTTTAAGAAATTTCGACGCGAGAGGCCATCGCAAAAACGCGACTTCTGGCCCAAGATGTTTAACATACGATTGGCTATACTGGTTCAAACCGATAACCCGACCAAGGTTGGATGGACGTGCCGGTTCTTTATTCACCTTTGGCAGGCATTTAGCAACCTTGAAACCGCGAAACTCTTGATCGATCAAGGCCAGACGGGTTTCACCGCAGGCAACCATCCGGCGTCGGGGTGATACTGCATCGCCATCCGTTCGCCGTAGTCGAGATCGAGTTCGATGGTCACCGCGCGCAACTTCGACAACGCCGGCTCGGGCACGACGATCGTGATGGCCACGAGCCTCGCCGTGAGCAACTTCAGAGCGCGGATGCCAATCGCCGCACCATCGCCGGAGAGGAGCCGGTCATCCACGCGCACGTTCCAGCCTTCGATGTCGCGCTTGGTGTGCGCGGTGGGGAGCGCGGGTTATTCCGTGGCGAAGGTCTGGGCGCTGAAACGGGCAAGGACGATGAGGTTGAGAATGATGGTTGCGGTGCGCGCGATCATGGTATGGTTCTTAGGTTGCCGTCGATTTTCCGCAGCACATCCTCAGGTGTCCAAGTCTCCACCGTGGTGCCACCGATGGATGCGTCAATCAATCCGATGGGCACCTGACTGGCCATGAAGAGGCGGCGACCAAAGGTATAACCAATCGCCGAGAACTCCTTCACCGATGCGGGCGAGCACACATCCCAATCGCCCTTCCGGAAGTGCTGGTTGAAGAAGTCACTCCACTCGTGAAGGCGCTCAAAGCTGGCCACGGAGTCGAAACCTTTGCCTTGCGGCATGGTGAGCAATCGGATCTGCGGAAAATTGGCCGAGACCACTTCCAGTTCCCCGTCATCCACTTTGGTGATGGGGAACTCCAGGTTGCTCTGCCCACCGAGCACCCAGACATCGCCCATCAGGATGTCGTCCAGGGTCAGCGTCTCGGACTTGCCGGCGGCGGTCATGGTCTGAGGCGAACGGTTCGCCGGCATGGGCTTGAGGCCGACTCGCCACGACCGATCCGCCGCCGCCGTGGTGCTGACTTGCTGCCCGGCAAACGACACCGTGACCTGCTCTCCCGCCGCGGCCCAGCCCCATACTTTGAGCGGCATGTCACGCTGGAGCACCATGTGGTTCTGAAACTGGTTGCCCACGCAAAGCCCGGCGCGAATGGCGGGAACTTCGACCACCTCCTGTCTTGGCATGGCCTTGGGCGCTTCAGCGGCAAAGAGGCCGCTGAGGGAGAACAGAATATGGGCAAGGAGAGATTGGGTGTTCATGATGGAATGGGCTGGAAAGGGATCGCGTGCGACTCATACACCTAGCTGAGTTCGCTTTCGCGATCTTTGGGAGCAGCGGCCTTGCTGCAACTGGACGTCAACAAAG
This sequence comes from Verrucomicrobiota bacterium, assembly GCA_043742955.1. Taxonomy (GTDB): domain Bacteria; phylum Verrucomicrobiota; class Verrucomicrobiia; order Limisphaerales; family JAYTXL01; genus JAYTXL01. Next base: position 15,375 of record JAYTXL010000254.1, read on the forward strand.
CAACGAGGAGAAGCAGGCAACCGCTCATCCAGAGACGAGGAAGGGGTAAGCTGTTAATCAAGTTCATGGCTGCTGGATGATGAACGCAGGGCGTGAGAGCACTTTTTTGGATAGCGCACCGTAGTGGTCGGAGCGCCAGAAGTCCTTCAGGTCGGCGGCGGTGATGAGCTGGAGGCCGGGGGTGGCGACGGCGGGATTGCAGAGAATGTAGAGATTCTCCGACGCAAGGTAGCCGCAGACACTGAGCGTGTGGCCGGCGCTGCCGTTCGGGTATTGCGGGCCGATGTATTTGAAATCGACGACCACAGGACGCCCGGCATCGAGTTCGCGTTTTAGAAAGGCGGTGGCTTTTTCGAAGCCGTCTTCATCGGGCGTGAAAGTGATGAGTCTCCATTTCTGGTCGAGCTTTGCCGAGGCATCCAAAAGGTGCCCCCAGTCGGTGCCGGTGCCGAGTGGCGACGGGCAGAGCTTTTTGAAATCCCAGCCGCCGATTTGGCTGCCTTGAAAGCGGGCGAAAGTGGCGCAGGCGGTGCTGCCACAGTTGTTGTAGCCCTGCAGGATGTGCGGCATTTGCACGAAGGCAAACTTGCCCGGCTCACCTTTGCGCTGGCGGTAGTCGATGAGTTTCAAAAGGTCAGCCCCCTGCTGGGCGGAGGCGTTATCGGATGGCTGCGCGGGATGCCCGGTAGCGGAGGTGGGTTTGAGTTTTGATGCCTTGGTCCAGTTCGCCTTCGCGGCCGCGAGTTCACCGGCTTGGAATTGCATTTCGCCGAGGAAAACGAGGCCCGCCGAGTTTCCCAGCTCCGCCGCACGCTCCGCGAGCCGGCGCGCCTTCACCGCATCGCGCGGAATGCCTTCACCGGAGTGATACGCCATCGCCGCACTCGCGGCCGCGCGGCCATGTCCCTGGCTCGCCGCTTTTTCCCACCATTCAAGCGCCTGCACGCAGTCCTGCGCCGTGCCCTGGGCACCGTAGTAGCATTGACCAGGTTGAAGGCCGCCTGCGCCGACTCATCTGCGGCCGCTCTGAAGTAGCCGATGGCGATCTCCGGATTGCGCTTCACTACGGCACCTCGCAGATAAGCAAAGCCAACCAAATCCATCGCTTCGGCATCGCCACCATCCGCTGCACGATGCGCCCAGCGCAGGGCTTCCGCATCGTCCTTGGCCACCCCGGTTCCGTCGCGATAGCGAAACGCGAGTGTCCGCTGGGCTTTGGCATCACCACGGGCGGCTTTGCTGCGGAGAGCGTCAAGGTCTGCCTGGTCGTTCGCTGGCAGCGTGGTCAGGCTCAAGAGCAATGCCGCGAGGATGGTGGAAGTATTGGTGGGCATGAAACTTTTTCAATGAGTGATGTCTAAGGCCGGCTCCGGCCCGACGACTTGGATTTTTCCAGCAGCGTCTTCAATTCGGTAACGATTTCGGGGCGCTTCACCGACAGGTTGATCTTCTCGCCGGGATCGCTTTCCAGATCGTAGAGTTGGCCCGGCGCTTCGGGCGCGGTGTCGCTGAGTGCGTAGGGTGCCAGTTCGCCTTTGTCGTAGCTGTTCCCGCCGGAGCCGCGATGGTCGAGATACTTCCAATGGCCGCGACGAATGGACAACGTGCGCGCGCCGCCAAAGGCCTGCGTCAGCAGATACGGACGAGCGGGTCCGGTGGCCTTGCCTTCGAGCACGGGCCGGAAATCGAAGCGGTCCTCGGCGGCATCGCGCGGCAGTTCCGCGCCGGTGATGGCGGCGAGGGTGGCCATCACATCGGTCAGGCTGAGGAGTTGGCCGCTGGTGGTGCCGCCCGGCACGCGACCGGGCCAGCGGACGATGAAGGGCACGCGATGACCGCCCTCCCAGTCGTCGCGTTTCACCCCGCGCCACGGCCGCGCGCCGTCGTGCTGGTAGTCTGCGCGCATGTGGACGACGGCGGTGGTTTCCGGGCCGTTGTCGCTGGTGAAAATGACGAGTGTATTTTCCGCGAGGCCGAGATTTTCCAAGTCCTTCAGCAACACGCCGACGATGTGGTCCAGTTCGGCGATGAAATCTCCATGCGGGCCGGCTTGCGTCTTGCCTTGAAATTCTTTGCCGGGAAAGGACGGCAGATGTACGGCCTGCGCGGCGTGGTAGAGGAAGAAGGGTTTTCCCGGCGACGTGCGGACGTGCTCGGCGAGGAACTCGCGGCTTTTTTTGAGGAAGACCAGGTCCACTTCTTCCATCGGGAAATCCGGCGCGATGAGGCCTGGGCGGCAATCGTTCGCGTAGGGGTGCTTCGGCAGCTTCGATTTGTCGATGGGGCCGGTGGGCGGCACGGGGATGCGGTCGCCGTGGATGAAGGCATAGAGCCAATCGGTGGTGGAACAGCAGGCGGTGCCGAAGAAGCGGTCGAAGCCGCAATCCACCGGCCCGCCCTCGACGCGGCGTGAAAAATCAATCCGGCGCACGCCCTCGATTCCACCTTCGTGAATGGCCGCGCCCGCCTGGTCGCGAAAGGTCCAGCCCACATGCCACTTGCCGACGGCGGCGGTGGCGTAGCCTTGCTGGCGCAGCATCGCTGGCAGCGTCAGGCGACCGGGCGCGATGAGCGAAGGACCACCCGCGCCGGTGAAAACAGTGCCGCCGTTCGGCACGCGAAAGGCCATCTGGCCGGTCATCAGACTGTAGCGCGTCGGCGTGCAGACGGTGGACGGGCCGTGCGCGTCGGTGAAGCGCATCCCCTCGCGGGCGAGCCGGTCGAGATTCGGCGTGGGCACTTTCGATTCACGGTTGTAGCAGCGCACATCGCCGTAGCCGAGGTCGTCGGCGAGGATGAGCAGTATGTTGGGTTTCTTCGCGGCAAAGGATTGGCCGCAAAGAACGCAGAGGAAGGCAAGGAAGAGAATCGGGCGTTTCATCTTGCGGGCTCGGATAATGTCGGCTCGCCTTTCAGCCATCCGAGCGAGCCCAGGAATTTATCGGCTTCAATCAAGGTCGAGGTGAAGTGCGGGTCTTGATTGAAGAAACCGTGGCCCGCCTTTGGATACACATGCGCGTCGCAGCGGACACCGGCCTTCTTCATGCCGGCCTCGAACTCGCGCAGCACGCTGACTGGGATCAGTTTGTCCGCGTCGCCGAGGAACACGATGGTCGGTGGCGCTGCGTTTGTGAGGTGATGCGCTGGGGAGAACTCGCGGTAACGGTCGGCCACCCGCGCGTGGCCCCACTGGCCGGGGCCGTTGTCGAAGACAGGATTGAACAGCACCAGCGCCTGTGGTCGGCAGGTGGTTTTCAAATCGTCCGCCGGATCGTCGAGCCCTGGCACCAGCGCGGTGAACGCCGCGAGATGTCCGCCGGCGGAACCACCCGCCGCCGCGATGCGCTGCGGGTCGATGCCTAGTTCCGCCGAGTGGCTGCGCACATAGCGCAGGGCAGACTTGGCGTCCGCGCAGCACACCGTCGGTGGCCCCGCGTCGCCTTTCGGGATGGTGCGATACTCGACGCGCACCCCGACCATGCCGCGTGTGGCGAGGTATTCGCTCTGCTTGCGGAACTGCTCGGGCGTCCCGCCCACCCAGCCGCCGCCGAAGAAGAACACGATGGCCGGTCGTTTGTCCGAAGCCTTCCAGTCCGTCGGCTTCTCGACGAAAATCTTCAGTTCGCGCTCGCCCGCCTGCTTGTAAATAAGAGTGTCGGCGGCGTGGAGCGCGGCGAGTGGAGCCAGCAACAGAACGGCCAGCGCTGGCAATGCGTGTTTCATGGGTGGCCTTTGAAATTCGGGTTCAACGGTTCGGTGCGCTTCAGGGCTTTGATTTCAGTTCCGAGATTCGAATGCCGGACTCGCTGGCGCGCGTATGAGCGAGGATCCCGTTGATGTTCGCGCCGTCATTGCCCGCCAGCATCCCCGCCCGGATGATGGGATTGACGGAGATCCGGTGAGCGGTGACGAAACGGTTCGCGTCGGCGACCAGGGCGGACTGGCACAGCACAGCCAGCACGAGCGCACTGAACACATTCTTTCCCGGTATCATGGTTGGCGAGATGTTTGCATTGAACTGGTTCCAAAACATGGCGTCACGGCAGGGCGATCTTCCCAAGCGTCAACCAGCCGATGCGGTCACGGTCCTGATCTTTATTGGCGAACCGGAGCGGGCGTCCGCCCTTCAGTGGATTGGCTGCGCCCAGCAGCAGGGTAAGCTCGCCGGCAGCCAGTTTGGTGACATCGAGTTGTCCGGAGCCCTTGGCCGTCGTGCCGGGCAGCAATGACTTCAATGTAATTGGCATTTCGATCATCGCTTCGCCGCCGTTCGCATCCATCGCCACCAGCCGCAACGGCCACCCGGCGTAGAATGGGGCGACACCGCCGTTCGTGATTGTAATGGACACGGCCACCTGCCGGCCGGTCAGCGCGGCCGAGGCCTGGGTCACCTGCAACTCGTAGCCAAGGCTGCGCGCCGCCGCAATGGCCCGGGCCTGCTCCTCCGAGGTCAATGGTTTGGACGTGCTCGAATCCATGAGCCAGGTGGCGTGCGTTGCTCGGACGCATTGCCCAAAGTCCTGTCCCTTGGCGCAGCCCTCGCTCTTCCACAGACAGGGCCAAAGCTCGGGGCGAATCTCGCCGCCAATCGGCGCAGTGCGCCAGCGGTCCAGCGCCTCCGCTCCGGCCTGGCGCAAGGACGCGAGATAAAACCAACCGTCCTGCTTGCGGCCCGTGTCGAGCGTGGCCCAGGCGAAGGAATCGTCGTGGTATCCGAAATTGCGCCGCGCGTTCGGCGCATGGTCCCGGTCATGATCGCCGGCCGGATAGCGCAGCAGCACGGGCGTCTTGCGGAACGCCGCTTCGTAGGCATCCATGACCTCAACCTGCACCGCCTTGGACGCGAACCATTCCGAGTGCGGATGGCAGTGCCATTCGCCCCAGCTGCCGAGCAGCCCGGCGGTGATGAAGCCGATGCGCGGGTCGCCGTCGTAACGCGCGCCGAGGGCGGTGATGAAAGTCGTGAGCGCGGCGCGCAGGCGCGGATCTTCGTAATCGGGCGTGTGATCCATTGCGGGCGGGAACGGCTGCGTGTTCGTGTTCGTCCACGCGCGCATTCTTATCCCGGCCCGCACGAGAAACTCGGGCACGCCGGTGGGCTTGCGCGGGTATTCCATGTAGATGCGGAAGACCCCCTGGCAACCGCGCGAGGCGATGCCGTCAAGCAAGCGCTCCATCGGCGTCCAGTTGAAATTCGTGGGGCCGGTCATCACTGCGGCGAGTGGCAGATATTCGAACTCGAGAGAGTGAGGAAATTGTCGCCCTTGCCCCGCGTACGGCACGAACCCCTTGAGCGGATTATCCGCCGGGCCGGGCGCGTAGGCGGGGCGAAAGACAACCGGCTCGGCGGCGACCGTCGAGGTTGGACCGTGATCCCCGACGGAACCGATGAGCACAGCGAGAGCGATAAGTCGTTTCATGTTTGGAAATTTCGGCGCTGAAAGTTGTCCGTTCCACCGGCGATCTTCAAGCAAACCTGTCGGGCGACAGCAGGTGCAGCTCGTGCGACGGCTTTTCGCCGCCCAGGATTTCCGCCATCAACTTGCCCGTGACCGGTCCGAGACTCAGCCCCATCATCGCGTGGCCGGTGGCGAGGGTGAGGTTGGCGAATTTACCCGTGCGGCCAACATACGGCAGGCCGTCGGGCGAACACGGACGCAGCCCTCGCCACGGTTGCACGCCGGCAAAATCCGATTCTGCCAACGCGGGAAAATATTTCAGCGCGGATTTGATGATGCCGCGTACGCGGACGGGATTGATGTCTTCGTTGAGGCCGGCGATCTCCATCGTGCCGCCAATG
>JAYTXL010000255.1:0-31664 GCA_043742955.1 Verrucomicrobiota bacterium
CAGGGGGGGCGGCTGCGAGCCCTCAGCTCGCGCCCCCCCTGCGGCCAAAGGTTCGTTTGATTCCCCTGTGTCAATTCACCCGGAAATCCCGGAAGAACCACTATTTTAATGGTTGGTGTCGGCGGGAGTTCAAAAGGAGACTTTCGAGTGAAGTCAAAAGGAGACAGATTTTATAGTGAGTATTTTCCGAGGCTTTCGGGCCAGTTGTTGAGGGGTGGGCTTGGGGGTTGAGTGACCACCCAGAACTGTCTGAGAGGGTGATGGATTAGGGTGATCGCGGCTCGTTTGGTGGGAGCGATGTGCCAGCTTTGGCCAAGAAAGTCGATCTGGTTATCGGCGTTGACGCGTCGTTGCAGGTGGAGAACCAGATGGAGGTCCAGTAGGGTTGCCGGCGGACAGGGACGCGTGACGGTGCGCCTTTCAGCCAGGGCTTTCTCCCAAACGGCATCGGGGCTGAGGCCGGTGGTGCGGCAGACGGTGGCGTCCTGGCGTTGAACCTCACGGTTGAGCACGATTTGTGCGGCGGCATAGCTGCTGACTTTTTCATAGGCCAGGATGGCCACCAGACGTTTTTGCAGGCTCCTTTTGTTCCCGCCCCGACACTATTTTGATGGTTGGCGTCGCAGCCCGCCGTTGACGGCAAACGTGTTGAAAGCTAGCGTAGCAGCATGTTCTCCCTGGGCCAACAAACGATCCGGCTTTGCGACGGGGTTTCCCGCCGCGAAATGCTGCGTTTGGGTGGACTGAGTTGCCTGGGGTTGTCGTTGCCAAGCCTGTTAAGTTCCCACGCCAAGGCCGCGACGACAAAAACCATCCCGAGCGAATCATTTGGCCGCGCCAAGTCTTGTCTCCTGCTTTTTCTGGGTGGCGGGCCGCCGCAACACGAGACGTTCGATCCCAAGCCGGAAGCGCCGCTGGAAATTCGCGGCGAATTCCGCGCCATCCGCACCAAGGTTCCCGGCATGCAATTTTGCGAACTGCTCCCGCGCACCGCCCAAATCGCCGACCGCCTCGCCGTGATTCGCTCCATGACCACCGACGTGAACAGCCATTCTTCCAGTGGTTACTGGATGATGACCGGCTATCCACATCCGGCCGGCCAGGCCGAGACGCAGGCGAGTGCGGAGGATTGGCCGAGCCTCACCGCCGTCGTTGGGGCACTGAAACCCAACCCGCGTTCGCCGTTTTCCTCCGTCATTCTCCCCGAGCCGATGGTCAACAACCCGGCCATCCCGTGGCCCGGCCAGGGCGGTGGATTGATGGGGCCGACGTGGCATCCGCAGATGTTTAAGTGCGATCCCTCCGCGCCACAATTTCAAGTGGATGGCATGAGCCTCCCCGAGGGATTGTCCGAGGTTCGTCTGACTGAGCGCGTCGGGTTGATGAAACAGCTCGACGAACATTTTCTGCGCGTCGCCCACAACGACCAGATGGCCGCTGTGGATCGCTCGCAGCAACAGGCTTTCGATGTCGTCCGCTCCGGGGCGACGCGGGCGGCGTTCGAACTGGAACGCGAATCGCCCGCCATCCGCGACCGGTATGGCCGGCACAAGTTTGGGCAAAGCGTTTTGCTTGCGCGGCGCATGATCGAGGCGGGCGTGCGGTTGGTGCAGGTGAACTGGCCGCGCGAACCCGGCAGCCTCACCATGAGCAATCCATTGTGGGACACGCACCAAGAAAATGCCGCCCGGTGCCGCGATGTGCTCTGCCCGACCTTCGACGGCACCTTTGCCACGCTCATCACCGATTTGGAAGAACGCGGCCTGCTTGAGGAAACACTGGTCGTGGTGATGGGCGAATTTGGTCGCTCGCCGAAAATCAACCCCTCCGGCGGCCGCGATCACTGGGGGCATTGCTTCTCCATCGCGCTGGCCGGCGCGGGCACCGGCGGCGGGCAGCTCATCGGCGCCAGCGACCGCCAGGGTGCCTATCCCGTGAGCCGCCCCATCCGTCCGCCTGATTTGGTCGCGACGATTTTTCACTTGCTCGGCATTGATCCGCGCGGTGAATTTCTCGATCCGCTGGGCCGTCCGCGCATGGTGACCAATGGCGGCAATCCCATCCGGGAATTGATCGGCGCTTGATCGCATGCTTGCCATTGCGAGCCGGAGAACCGTTCCTGCGGAGAACCGTTTATTTCACCGGCCGGTGCCCCGAAACCGCGTAGCGCAGCCGTCCTCGGCGGCGAGTTCGGGCGGCGTCCCGCCGCCAGTCGCAACGCCTCGCGAGACGCTCGGCAAACTCGCCGGCGGGACGCCTACGCGACGCCACGAATCCACCGAGGTTCCCCGGCAAATGGCATGAGCCACAGCACCAGTTTATTGCTCTACACCCTGCTGGCCGTGGTGGGGCTGGTGATCCTCGTCACTTATTGCAAACCCGGTTTTGCCCTGACCCTTTTCACCATCCTGCTGCCCGTGCTGTTGATGTTGGCAGCAACGTCCCACAGACCTTGAAGACGTGGACGGTGATGGAGACGATTGTGGCGGTAATCGGGTTGCTGCTGCTGCTGCTGTTAAATGCGTTGCTCTAAACTTGGATTCCGAAGCCTGGGGAGCACACCCGCCCTCGGGTGTGACTGGGCGCGCCCTCGCGACCAGCCGCTTGCGGATCCGGTCTTCATTGCAGCCACGCCCTTTTCCGGTCAGCCGGAGTTTTCTGCGAGGGCGCGGAAAACTGCACCCGAGGCGGGTGCGCTCCCCATTCCATTTCAGGATTCAGCCTAAAGCGAAACTGCTCACGGACGCAGCCACGCGGCCTCGCTGCGGCGGGTGAACTGTTTGAAGGCCCGCTCGCCCAGCACCCCGCGCACCGTGCGTTCTGTTTCCTGCACAATCTGCTGTTGCACCGTGGCTTTCTGTTCGGCGGACAGGTCTGGGTCGGCATCGATTTCCTGGCGGCGTGCCACGACGAGCCGTTTGATTTCAAACACTTCCTCCGCAGCCGCGCGCGGCAGTTGGTTGCGCGCGGCAGTGGCGCACAGTTCGCGGTAATCCGGATCTTGCGCCCGTTCATATTCCTGATAGCGCTTCGCCCCCAATTTCTCGCGGAGTTGCTCCGCCACCGCGCGCCGCGCGGCCTCGGCCGCGAGCTGGCCCTCGGGCAGGGTCGGGTCGAACTCCGCCAGCTTCTCCTCCAAGCCCTTCTGCACTTGAAAAATCGCCAGGTATTCCTGCTCCGATGCCTGCATGCCGAACAGCGAGTCCCGGGCCTTGTAGGCAGTCGGCGACAGCCGCAGCTCATACTTCTTTAATTCCTCGGGCGTGAGCAGCGCGGTGATTTCCGCTTCCCGCCTTTGTTGCAACTGGCGGATCTGCGCCTCGCTTTCCGGAGTGGACGATTCGCCTTCGGCCCAGGCCTTTTCACGGAGCATGATCTCGGCGCGATTGTAGCGCTCCAGCAGCTTGCGCACCTGGATCCGCCGCTCCTCCGGCAGAAAGGACAGCCGCTGGCCGTATTGATCCAATTCGCCCCGCAGCTTCAGGCGCTCCGCCACCAGATCCACCCCGACCAGTTCCTTGATGAGGTCACGCTTCTCGAAATCGATCTCCATCTGCTGGCGCGCCGTCTCCTGCGCGGCGAGCGGATCCTCCAGTTCCTTCTCCTCGGACTGCCAGTATTGAAGTTCCTTGCGCGGCGCGACGACGGCGTGCAGGTGCGGGGCCAGCAGCTTGTCCACGTCGGCAATGATGAGATCACAAATGGTTTCCTCCGGGCAACCCACCGACCGCAGACGGGAAATATAGGTGCGGTAATCCTCCGACTCCAATTGCGCCCAGCGGAAGTCATTGGTCCGGACGACGGTGACGATCCGGGGCGGTTGGGGAGGCAGCGAGACCGGCCGGAGCACCACGTGCGGCTGGCGCGACAAACGCTCCACCCGCGCCGTTTCGCGAACAAGATAAATAACCGCGGCCAGCAGCGCGAGCTGGAACACCAGCAGCAGCGGGCCTGAATTGCGCTTCAACATAACCCCGGCAGTCTAGGCCGTAACCCTCCAGAAGGAAACCACGAAGGGACGCGCACGAGAAGGGCGGGGCCGCTGGGCCCGTCGATTAATGCTGGCGTGTTGGACGCAAATTTTCCAGACTGCCCCCATGCTTATCCTTGACGCCCATCTCGACCTTTCGATGAACGCGCTCGAATGGAACCGCGATCTCACGCGGCCTTTGGACGAAATCCGGCGCCGTGAATTAGGCCAGACCGACCGGATCGATCGCGGCAAGGGCGTGGTATCGCTCCCGGAAATGCGCCGCGGAGGCATCGGCCTGTGCGTGGCAACGCTGATTGGGCGTTACGTTCATGCCAAAAACCCGCTGCCCGGCTGGCATTCACCCGAGCAAGCGTGGGCGCAAACCCAGGGCCAGCTCGCCTGGTATCGCGTGATGGAGGAGCGCGGCGAAATGGTCGCGATCAAGGATCGCGGGGGCTTGGAAAAGCATCTCTCGCTGTGGGAAAACAATCCGCCGGCCAACGCGCCCATCGGATATGTCCTGAGCCTCGAAGGCGCGGATTCCTTGTTCACCTTGAAACACCTCGAACGGGCCCATGCGCAAGGCCTGCGCGCCATCGGCCCGGCGCACTACGGCCCCGGCACCTATGCGCAAGGCACGGATGCCACCGGCGGCATCGGGGCCCGGGGCCGCGAGTTGCTCGCCGAGATGGAACGTCTCGGGGTGATCCTCGACGCCACGCACCTGTGCGACGACAGCTTTTGGGAGGCGATGGAACACTTTCATGGACGCGTCTGGGCGAGCCATTCCAACTGCCGTGCGCTGGTTCCGCACAACCGGCAGTTTGCCGACGATCAAATCAAGGAGCTCATCCGGCGCGGGGCGGTTATCGGTGCGGCACTGGACGCCTGGATGATGATTCCGGGCTGGGTACGCAAGCAAACCACGCCGGAAGGGGCGGGTCTGAAACTGGATAAAATTGTGGATCATATCGATCACATCTGCCAGCTGGCTGGCAACGCCAATCATTCTGGCATCGGCACGGATCTTGATGGCGGCTATGGTCGCGAGCAAACCCCGGCGGACCTCGAGACGATTGCAGATCTGGCACGGATTCCCGGCCTGCTCGCCGCGCGCGGTTACCGTGCGGCTGACATTGCGGGGATCATGCACGGAAATTACCTGCGTTTCCTGCGCGAAAGCTGGCCGGCTTAAACGCGAGGATCGGCCTGCAAAATCATGCTGCCGTATGCGCTGACCATTTTCACCGGGGCATTTCTCCTGTTCCAGGTGCAGCCACTGATGGGGCGCTACCTGCTCCCGTGGTTCGGCGGCAGCCCCGGCGTCTGGACCACCTGCATGCTCTTCTTCCAGGTCGCGCTGCTGGGTGGCTACGCCTATGCCCATTATAGTTCGCGCTGGCTCAAGCCCCGCACCCAGGCGGTCGTCCATCTCGGTCTGCTGCTCACGGCCCTCGCGTTGCTGCCCATCACCCCGGGCGCGAGCTGGAAGCCGGTCACCAACGCCGATCCGACCGGGCGGATCCTGCTACTGCTCACGGTTTGCCTGGGCCTGCCCTATGCGGTTCTCTCCGCCACCGGTCCCCTGATGCAGGAATGGTTTCGCCGCCAGAACCCGGGCGTTTCTCCCTACCGCCTTTACGCCCTTTCCAATGTCGGTTCCCTGCTGGCCCTGGTCAGCTATCCCACGTTCTTCGAAACCAGCTTCACCCGGCAAGAGCAGGCCCGCCTGTGGGGCTGGGGGCTGGTCGTTTACGCGCTGGCCTGTGGATTTTGTGCTTGGCGGCTGTATCAATGCGCTCCGGCGGCCTACGAGCAAACGAACGAGGGCGAGAGTCCACCGCCCTCGCGCGTTCGAAAAATGTTCTGGCTGGCCCTGCCCGCGTGCGCCTCGGCCCTGCTGCTGGCAACCACCAACAAACTTTGCCAGGACGTGGCGGTAATCCCGTTTCTCTGGGTGCTGCCCCTCGCCATTTATTTGCTGACGTTCATCATCTGCTTTGACAATCCGCGCTGGTATTCCCGCGTGGTGTTTGCGGCCCTCGCGATTCCCGTCCTGGGCGAGGCCTGCGCCGTGCTCTTCAAGGAGACCAATGCCTCCCTCGTCCGGCAGCTGATCACCTATTCGTCCGCCCTGTTCGTCGGCTGCATGATTTGCCACGGCGAGCTCTACCGCTTGAAGCCAGCCCCGCGCTTCCTCACGTCCTTCTTCCTGATGATCGCCGCCGGTGGTGCCCTGGGCGGCTTTAGCGTCGCCGTGCTCGCCCCCCTGCTTTTTAACGGCTACTACGAATACCACTGGAGCCTGTGGGGCTGCTGGCTCCTCCTCTGCCTCATTTGCCTGCGCGAAAAGGAATCATTGAGCGAACGGCAATGGCTCCTCCTCGCCGGCGTGTTGACCCTGGGTCTGTTCTACAATCTGGATTGTGCCCTGGGCTGGCTGAAGTCCCATTACGCGAACAAACCCAAGCTCATGCCTCCGCTCGCGGCGGTGCGTTGGGGCATGTGGCTCTGTTTGCTGACCCTGGTCGCGTTCTGGATCGGCACCCAGCGCTGGCGGCGGGTCCAGCTCTGGCGACAGATTTCCTGCGCCTATTTGTTCGTCGGCCTGTTCGCCCTCGGCGCCGCCCTCTGGTCGCAGGCCACCAAGGGCAGCGAGCTCGCGGTCGCGGTCACGCGCAATTTTTACGGCACCCTCACGGTGTTCGAATACCACAAGGACAATCCCCAGTGGCATTACTTCCTCCTACAGCACGGCCGGATCACCCACGGCTTGCAATTCGGCGACCCGCCCGCCGCCCAATGGGCCACAACTTATTATGGCGCCGAGAGCGGGGTCGGCCTGGCCATCAATACCCGGTCCGCCGACGGCCCCCGCCGCATCGGGCTCGTCGGGCTCGGCACCGGCACGCTGAGCAGCTACGGACGCCGGCGCGACACGGTGCGCATTTACGACATCAACCCGGCGGTCAAGCAGCTCGCCGAAACGCGCTTCACCTATTTGAAAAACTGCCCGGCCAACGTCGAGATCGTCCTCGGCGACGCCCGCCTCTCCATGGAAAATGAGCCACCGCAACAATTCGACGTGCTCGCCCTCGACGCCTTCAGCAGCGATGCCATCCCGGTTCATTTGCTCACCCGGGAGGCAATCGAGATTTATCTTCGTCACTTGAAACCGGACGGCCTCATCGCCGTGCACATCTCCAATCGCTACCTGAACCTGGAACCCGTCGTGGCCGGGCTGGCGCAACATTTCGGGCTCCCGACGGCGGTCATTTCCCACTACCCAGATGAAGACGACTGGTGGCTCTATACCTCCACCTGGGTGTTGCTGGCGAAAAATCCGGCGGCCCTCGCCCATAAATCCATCCGCGACGCCACGGATCTGCCGGCCACAAAAAACATCCATGTCCCGCTCTGGACGGATGAATACACCAGTCTGCTGCCGATCCTCCAAAAATGACCGGTGAAACCGATCAACCCGCGTGGGCCGGGCTGTTGCCGGATGAAGATTTTCGTTTTCATTTCGGCCTCCAGCCCGGGGATGCCGCCGCGTTTTTCTCGCCCACCGATGAGCCCACCGGCCTTCTGCCAGTGCGCCAGCACTGGCTGGAGCAGGACCCGCAGGCCTACGCTGCCCTGCTCCCGGAAGGTGCCCCATTGCTGCACGAAACCCTCGCCCTCGCCCGGCATTGGCAATCGTTGCCCAAGACCCACCGGCTCGAGGCCGCCAATCCAATCGAAGGTTGCCTGAATTTGGGCCGGGTGTGGGAGCCGGATTTCTTGTTGCTAAAACCCGATGACGCCGGGCAGTTCCGTTTGGTGGCGGCTTGCGTCTGCTTTCCTTCGTCGTGGCGTTTGTCGGAAAAAATCGGCCAGCCCCTGGAAGCCATTCACGCCCCGGTGCCCTCCCTGAACCCGGCCTTGGGGAAGGTCATCCATCAGTTCCTCGCGAAGCTGCGGCCCGGCCCCGCTTGGCTGCGTTCCAACTGGGGCTTGAGTCGGTCACCCGAACTTAACCAGCACCCCGCACGCAATCTGCCCCCGCTGAACCCGCCCCTGACTGTGGAGGAAGTCTGGCTGCGGATTGAACACCAGGCGCTCGTTGCCCTGCCGGAAACCGGCGGCGTGCTCTTCGGTATCCGCCTGGAAATCATTTCGCTGCGGGAAGTAAAACAGCACCCCGAGGCGGCGCGGGGATTGCTTCGCGCCCTGCGCACCATGCCCGAGGAAATCGCCGCTTACAAAAATCTCGCGGTGGCGCGCGCAAATCTCATCGATTTGCTGCAATAACCAGCCGTCCCCCCAAGAGGGCAGACGGAACACCGAGGGCTCACCGAGGCAGCGGGGTTGGAGCAAGCGCGGTAGCGTCTTGGACCTGAGCATTACCCACATCTATTCGAGATTTTTTGCGACGCGATTGGGTGCAAAGTGCCGCACCCCGTCCCGACGGAAGAAATCCCAGACGCAACCTGGTTCCGGGCCGGCCACCCGGGCGAGTCCGCCCACCCCAACGTCCGCGTTCGAACCTTTTACAACCTTTTGTTGCATATGCAACAAAAGGTTGTAAAAAGTGTTTGGCAGTCGCGGTCCGCAGGCCGGCGTGGGCGCTCGTTGGGCGAGTTGGGCCGCCGGATTGACGGCCGGCTGGGGAATGTTAATCAGAGGCGTCCGCCGCCGCTCGAAGCAGGTGAACCCGTTGCGGCCAGGACCATGCCCAGCGTCTGGTTTCTCACCCCGAAGTCGTGGGTAATGCTCAGATCCTAGACTGCGGCGGCCCTCCGCCGCTTTGCCACTGGCTCAAGCGCATTTCAACTTCTATTCCCAACCTGCCCGCAGCATCGTCGCATCATGCCCGAACCGAAAACGCGCTGGCCACACGCGCCCACGCACCAGCTCGCCGCACGCGACACCTATTTCGTCACCGCGTCGACTTTGCACCAGGCGCATCTATTTCCCCGCCGCCAGGGAGTAGCAGAGGATTTCCTTGTCGTTGCGCAAATAAATACTGCGGTTCGCAAACGCCGGATGGCTCCAGACGACCTCGCGGGCCATCGCCTTGTTCGTCGGCTCAATCAAATGCGCCCGGCTGATTTCCTCATACCCCTGCGGCGTGAGCCGCGCAATAATGAGATCGCCCTTTTCGTTCGGGAGGAAAAAGCGGTCGCCGTTTTTTATGATAAACGTATTCGCCCAGCGATCCTTCTTGCCCCCGGTGGCGGCGTAAGTTTCCCAAACGCGCGCTCCGGTGGCGGCCTTCAAACAGCGAAGCTCACCGTAACTGCACACCCCGTAAATATGTCCGTCCTCCAGAAACGGCGTGGGCATGATGCTGTGGAGGCCGTCGGTGTTGTTCTCGTTTTTGCCCTGGCCGCGCCAGAGCAGCGTGGCGGCGGGCACATCGCGGTCGAGCTTGAGCATCATCGGGCCGTTGTAGAAACAGGTGACAAAAAGGTAATCCCCCATTTTCCGCGGCGTCGGTACGGTCAGATTCTGCCGCACCGAAAACGGCTGCAGCCAGTAGGATTTCCCGGTTTCCGGATCGAGGGAATTAATCGCTTCGGGATGCCAGATAATGAGCTGGCGATGCCGGCCGGCCTCGATGATCACCGGCGGACAATAGCCCGGTTCCCGCGCGTTGAGCGCGCGCCACAATTCCTTGCCGTTGTCCTTGTCGAAGGCCACCGCCGTGCTGCCCTCCCCGCCCACCAGGCAGATCAGTTTCTGGCCATCAATCAGCGGATGCGCCGAGAAACCCCACAACGGCGTCTTCGCGCCATAATCCTTTTTGAATTCCTTGGACCACAGCACCGTGCCCTTTTCCGCATCGAGACAGAAGAGGTGGCCCTCGGCGCCGAGCGTGTAAACCTTGCCGGCGTGAACGGTCGGCGTGGTGCGCGGGCCGGCGGGATAGCTCAGGTCATAGGGACAATCGTATTCGTGCTGCCAGAGAATTTTGCCGTTGGCTTCATTCAGACAGAGCACCCGTTCCCGGCCGGGAATTTTGCCGCGTTGAAAGGGATCGGCGGGATTCTTGGTGTCGGCGGGGAGCATCCGGTCCGTGACATAGACGCGCCCCAGGGCCACCGCCGGTCCGGAATAGCCGGCCCCGATCTCCGCCCGCCAGCGCAACCCCGGGCCCTGCGCGGGAAACCCCGCCAGGATGCCTGCTTCCCGCCAGACGGCGTCGCGCTGCGGGCCGAGCCATTGTGGCCAGTCATCGGCCCGGGTGACCGTGGCGAGCACCGGGAGAAGGGTTAACAGCGCCCGGCAAATCGTGGCTGGCTGTGATTGGAAAATTGGCATAAGCGAATGAGTTCGTCGGCCACGCAGGATGCCATCAAGGCCACGGCACGTCGAACCATTAATGAAGCGGGAAGGTTGTTAAATCCTGCGATCTGCGGTAAGGGATGTGCGTGCGGACGATTTACTTTGATTACAACGCCACCACGCCGCTGGATCCCGCCGTTCGCGACGCCATGCTGCCGTATCTCGGTGAGGTATGGGGCAATCCCTCCAGCGTGCACCACATCGGACGCCGGGCGCGGGCGATCCTGGATGAGGCGCGGGATCGGATGGCCCAGGTTTTTGGCAGCAAACCCAGCGAGGTGACCTTTACCAGCGGCGGCACCGAAAGCAGCAACCTGGCCATTTTCGGCGTCGCCCGACTGCTCCGCCCCAAGGGCCGCCATCTCATCACCTCCGCCATTGAACATCATGCGGTGTTGCATTGCTGCCAGTATTTGGAGCGCCAGGAAGGATTTGAAGTCACGTACTTGCCGGTGAATGCCGAGGGTCGGGTGAGTGTGGATTCACTGGCCCGCGCGCTTCGCCCGGATACCATCCTCGTTTCCATCATGGCCGCAAATAACGAGACGGGCACGCTTCAACCCGTCGCGGAATTGGGGGCGCTCTGCCGGAGCCGCGGGATTATTTTCCATACCGATGCCGTGCAATGGTTTGGAAAGGAAAATGTTACCTCGATTCAGCAGTTCAATGCCGACCTGGTTTCCCTCTGTTCCCACAAATTTCACGGGCCCAAGGGCGCGGGCGCGCTTTTCATCCGGTCGCCGTTGCAACCCGATCCCATCCTGTTTGGCGGTGGCCATGAAAACGAGCGCCGGGCTGGCACCGAGAATCTGGCGGCCATCATGGGTTTGGTCGCCGCGACAGAACGGTTCGTCAAAGACCCGGTGTTCCCCCGGGAACCGCTTACCCGGCTGGCCAATCGATTACTTTCCCTGGTGGATTCCCTGGGCGCGGTTCACTTTCGCGGCGACCGGTCGGCCCGGTTGGCGAACACCATCGCATTCACGGTGGAAGGCTGTGACAGCATTGCGTTGCTCGCCGCGCTGGATCTGGAGGGGATCTGTGCCTCGAGCGGTTCGGCGTGTTCGGCGGGCTCGCTGGAACCCTCGCATGTGATGACGGCGATGGGCGTGGGTGCGCCGGAGGCCAATGCCCTGGTCCGGCTCTCGCTCGGTCGTGCTTCCACTGAGGACGAGGTAAATCGGGTGGTGGAGATTTTACCGCGGGTGATTAAGCAGGTCCGGGGGGGCTAGCTTCCTGCCAATTGATTGTGAATACCCCGGGGACTTTGTTAATAAAGCCGACTTCGCCAACTTCTACTTTTTTGGGCGGGTTCTATTCACCAAGCCCGACGGCACCTAAATGCTTGCAGTTGCCTTGACACCCCTGTTTGTTTGCTTTATTCACACCCCTTAATAATAAGAGTGATTTTCTTTAAAAGGATACATATTAAGACGCCATGAAATTGACCATTGCCAAAGAACAGCTGATCAACGGGCTGCAAGCCGTTCAAAACATTGTCAGCACGCGCACGACGTTGCCGATCCTTTCGAATGTTTTGCTGCGGGCCGAGAACGGCAAACTGGAACTGACCGCGACGGATCTGGATGTGACTATTTCGTGCGCCGTCGAGGCGCAAGTCAGCAAGGGCGGGGAAACGACGCTGCCGGCGAAGCGCCTGTTTGGCATTGTTCGGGAATTGCCCACGCCGGAAATTGAGATGGAAGTGGACGATAAGAACACGTGTTCCCTGCGGGCCGGAGCGTCCTTCTACAAAATAAAAGGTCTTAGCGCCGAAGAATTTCCGCCCATAACCCAGTTTAAGGAAAACAAGAAGATCAGTCTGCCGCAGGAGAAGTTTAAGGCCATGCTCCGGCGGACGTCTTTCGCCATCAGCACAGATGAAACCCGCTACGTGCTCAATGGTATTTTCATCAGTCTCAAGGAAGATAAATTTACAATGGTGGCCACGGATGGACGGCGGCTGGCGTTGACGGAAGAAGAACTGAATATCGGCCAGGAAAAACTTGCGGAATTCATCGTGCCGACCAAGGCGATCAACGAATTGAACCGGTTATTGCAGGTCAAAGGGGAAGTGGAGATGAAGTTCACCGAGAATCAGGTCGCGTTCACCCTGAGCGGCGAGAAAAATATCCCCATTCTCCTGATTTCCAAGTTGGTCGAGGGCAATTATCCCAACTATCGCCAGGTCATCCCGACCGAGACCAAGGAACGGATCAGCCTGGCGCGCGAAGAATTGCTCCAGGCCTTGCGCCGCGCCGAGTTCATGACCAGCGAAAAATCCAACTCGGTGAAACTGGCCTTCACGAAGAACAACCTCGCCATCACGGCCAATACCCCGGAAGTGGGCGAAGCGCAGGAAAGCATCGCCATCAATTACAAAGGCCCGGAAATGGCGATTGCGTTCAATCCTGGGTATCTGCTCGATCCGCTGAAAGCGTTGGACACCGACGAGGTTTTCCTGGAATTGTCGGATGAACTCAGCCCCGGCGTCGTGAAGATCAACGGGCCATTCCTGTATGTCATCATGCCCATGCGCATGAGTTGATCCCCGGGCACGGGTCTGGATAACCGCCCGCACGCATGGCTCATCATTCCAACACGCGCATGGCCCTGGTCGGCTTCGCGATCGTCGGGCTGGATCAGGTCACCAAATTTGCCGTGCGGGATTATCTCGGGGAGCAACCCTATCTCCGGGAAAAGATCCTCATCGACGGCTTTTTCCGCCTCGTCCACTGGGGCAACACGGGGGCCGCGTGGAGCCTGTTCCACAACAACAACGAGCTGCTGGCCATCGTTTCCCTCGTCGCCCTGCTCGTGCTGTTCCTTAACCGCCGCCACTTCGACGCCCATCTGCCCATGGGCCAGCTTTCGCTCGGGCTGATTTTCGGCGGCATCATTGGCAATCTGCTGGACCGTCTCAACGTCGGGCATGTCACTGATTTCCTCTACTTCTACATCAACCGCCGGGACGGCAGTGAACTGGGTTTCCCGGCCTTCAACGTGGCGGATAGCGCCATCTGTGTCGGGGTCGGCCTGCTCTTCATCCTCTCTTGGAAAAAGGAAACCGGGGATGCGCCGGCGCCTCCCGCCTCACCCAAAGCCAGCCCGATGGAATCCGGGAAGGCCGCGCCTTGATCCGATCCAGGCAGTGAGAAACCACGAATGGACACGAATTCACACGAATGGGCTGCCCACTCGTTCCTCGCGGGGAGGAACTACGCGGACCGCAAGCAGCCGCGAGTTGGGCTCCGGAACCTTGTAGCGCAGCCGTCCTCGGCTGCGAGTTCGGGCGGCGTCCCGCCGCCCGGAGAAACGCCTCGCGAGACGCTCGGCCCACTCGCCGGCAGGACGCCCGCGCTACAAGGTTCATGGGCAGCGATTAGTTGTGGCTTCACCGCTGCGGCCGCCGATTAAACTTTGAGCCCGCGCCCACCACTTTTTCTCGCCGGCCCAACCGCCGTGGGCAAATCCGCCGTCGCCCTGCTGCTGGCGGAGCGTTTGGATGGTGAGATTATTTCCGTCGACTCCATGCAGGTCTATCGCGGGCTTGACCTCGGCACCGCCAAGCCCTCAGCCGCAGAACGCCAGCGCGTGCGCCATCATCTGATCGATGTCGTGGACCTGACTGAAAGCTTCGACGCGGCGGCCTTCGTGCGCCTCGCCACGGTGGCGGTGGCGGAAATCCAGTCCCGCGGCCGGGTCCCGATTTTTTGCGGCGGCACCGGACTTTACTTCAAGGCGTATCTTCAAGGCCTGGGCGAAGCGCCGCCGTCCGATGCCGCGCTTCGGGCGGAACTTGAAGCGGCACCGTTGCCCGAATTGCTGCGCGAATTGGAGCAGCGCGACCCGGCGACGTTCCAAAAAATTGACCGGCAAAATCCTCGCCGAGTCGTCCGTGCCATCGAGGTTATCCGCCTCACCGGCCAGCCTTTCTCGGCCCAGCGCGCGTTTTGGTCCCACGAGGCTCTCAACCCTCAACCTTCAACTCTCAACTGTCTTTTCGGCCTGCACCGCCCCAGCGAAGATTTGCATCAGCGCATGGGCGCGCGCGTGGACGAGATGTTCCGTCGCGGCCTGGTGGCGGAAACCGAGCGGCTCTTGCAACGCGGCCTCGCGGAAAACCGCACGGCCATGCAAGCCATTGGTTACCGGCAGGTGGTGGAACATCTGGGCGGCGAACGCCCGCTCAAAGAAACCATCGAGCTGGTCAAGGCGCGCACCCGCCAATTCGCCAAGCGCCAGTTAACCTGGTTCCGCCGGCAGATGCGTCTTCACTGGTTCGAGGTGAAATCCGCAGATGATCTGTCTGGCGTCGTCGAAGAGTGCGCGACGGCGTTCCGGCTTGCTGCTGAGCGTGCCGGCGAGTAGCGTCATAGGGTGCGCAAAAAACGGCTTCGCAAGATCGCTATCTGGCTCGGCGCATTGCTTTTGGTCTTCGTCCTCTTTATCGGCGTCGAACACTTCCGTGGCTCACGAGCTTTGGCCGCGCGTTTGAATGGATTGCGAGCCAAAGGTGAAAAGCTGGTTTACACCGAGTTAATTCCGCCGCGTCCGCCCGCCGATCAGAACGCCTTTCTCGCCCTCATGGCGCTTACGAATCGACTCGAAGAACTATCCGAGCCGCTGCGTTCCACTCCGCCTTCAATGCGGCTGGTCGCTCCAGGACGCGCAATGGTGTCGTGGCGATTGCAGCAATGGCCGGGTTACAAAGGCACGACGAATTCCTGGGTTGCGATGGAACCACACCTGGAGAAAATCCGCGCTTTGCTCAAACCGGCGAATGCGGCGCTGCGGCGACCGGGGTTTGATTCGGGCTTCAATTATCAGAAGGGATTCGTCGAAATGGGAACCTTGCCTCTCGCTCCTGCGAAGAAATTGGCGCAATGCCTGTCGCTGGCCGTATCGGGTGCTTTGCAGAAGGGCCACTCGGAAGAAGCCGTCGCTCATTTGCGGGATCTACTCCGGCTGATCGAACTGGAAAAAGATGAAATTTTAATCATTTCGCAGTTGGTGCGAGCAGCCTTCGTCGAGATGGCCGTGCGCCGAACGTGGGAATTATTGCAGTCGCCCGATTGCACTGAGGCCCAACTCGCGGCGGTGCAGTCGGCGTGGCAACCCATGGATTTTCCGCTCGATATGGCGCGTGCTCTGGAGATGGAGCGCGCCTTGACGCTCGACTTCTATCACCAAATGCGAAATTCCAGCGCGGCCAGGAACACCCAATTGAATCAGTGGAGGGAAGTAGCCGAGGCCATAGATGGAACCGTTTTCGAGGATCTTTGCCCCGAGGCGAATGCCTGGATGGAATACGTGCATCTTCCGCTCTGGTGCGTCGCGTGGTCCCAGCAGGACGAACTGCGCGATTTAAGCCATTGGCAGAGGGTCATCGAAATCGGGCGGGTTGGCCGGGCCAAATCCTGGAAAGAAGCCTTGACGTATTGCAAGGCAACCGAGATATCGGACGACTTGCTCAGCGGAATAAGCGACTCAGCTTCGTCGCGCGGGAAACTAAATTGGTATGACCGGTCGCGGTTCGTGTTTTCCGGGCGGGACGGTTCGCTCAATGGCACGCTGGTCTTGCGGGCGTTACGTTTCCAAACCGGGCGCCAACTGGCCATCACCGCACTCGCTTTAAAACGTTACGAACTTCGCCACCACCAGCCCGCATCCGACCTCGCCGCGCTGGTGCCGGAATTTCTGCCCGCCGTCCCGCGCGATCCGATGGATGGCCAACCGCTTCGTTATCGGACCAAACCAGATGGCGGATTTCTGCTCTACTCCGTGGGCGAGGATGGCAAAGATGATGGAGGCGATACCGGCCTGCCAGCGGACAAAGCCAAATCCTCAAATTGGTGGGAAGGCCAGGACATGGTCTGGCCCACCTCCGCCACGCCGGAGGAAGTGGCTGCGTATGAAAAGAAAATAGCCGAATCCGCGAAGTGATCGGGGGCGCAGCTCAGCCAGTGCAACCTGCAAGGTTGCCAGTCATTAGCCGGGGGTTAGCACAGCGACACCCCCGGATCAATGGGCCGAGGATTGCACCCTGAAAGCGGTGCCACCGCGGTGTGTGAAATTTTGAAGCGGCGCTTGGTTTGGTCTCTGGCACCCATGCAGGGTGCAGGAGAGTTGCGTACTGACCGGGGATGTCACTCGCGGACTCGCTCAATCCCCGGCTAATGGCTGGCAAGCTTTCAGCTTGCGCCAACCTGGATTACCCCTGCTAGGAATTGGGATGCGCGCAGCAACCAGCAATCTCTTTCCTCCCTCTCGAAACCTGCTATGGTCGTCCGCACTGACATTTGAAAGCACTGGTTTCCAACGCCGGACGAAAAACTGAGCGCGTCTTCCTCATCGGAGCCGAGCTCAAGGCGCGTACTGCGTGGGACGTGCGGGATTCGCTCGATGAACTGGCGCAGCTCGCCACGACGGCGGGCGGCGAGATCATCGGCGACGGCACCCAGAAGATGGAATCCCCCTTCGCCGCTACGTTCATTGGCAGCGGCAAGGCCGTGGAGTTCTCCCGGCACTGCAAGGAAGAGAACGTGGACACGGTGATTTTCGACGATGAACTTTCACCTGCGCAGGGGCGCAACCTCGAAAAAGTGTTCGAGTGCAAAGTCCTTGATCGCACGTCGCTGATCCTCGACATTTTTGCGCAGCGCGCCCGCACCCGCGAAGGCAAATTGCAGATCGAACTGGCGCAGCTTCAGCATCTGCTGCCACGCCTGACGCGTTTCTGGAGCCATTTGTCGCGGCAGAAGGGCGGCATCGGCATGCGCGGCGACGGCGAAACGCAGCTGGAAACCGATCGCCGCCGCGTACAGGAGCGGATCAGCAAAATCAACGCCGAGCTCGAAGTGGTGCAGCGGCAGCGCGCCACGCAACGGCACGGGCGGCAGCGCAATCTCTGGCCCCTGGCCTCGATTGTCGGCTACACCAACGCCGGAAAGTCCACGCTCTTCAACGCCGTCACCGGCGCGTCGGTGCTGGCGGAGGACAAGCTGTTCGCCACGCTGGATCCCACCACGCGCCGCCTGCGCCTGCCAGGCAATCAAAACGTGCTGTTGTCGGACACGGTCGGTTTCATCCGCAAACTGCCGCATCGCCTGGTCGAGGCCTTCAAGGCGACGCTCGAGGAAGTCGTGCAGGCGGATTTGCTCGTGCATGTCGTCGATGCCAGTCATCCCAACGCGGAGGAACAAATTCTGGCGGTGAACACGGTGCTGGGGGAGCTGCACGCGGACGCCAAGCCGACGCTCATGGTGTTCAACAAAATTGATCGCTGTGAAGCCGAGGGCCACGGGCGCAGTTTTCTGGAGCGGTTCCCCGGCGCGGTGGCGGTTTCGGCGCGGACGGGCGAGGGCTTTCCGGCGTTGCTGGCCGCGCTGGGCAATCAGTTGCGGCCGATCCGCGAGTTCGTGGAGCTGGCCGTGCCGCATGAAGCGGCAGCGGTGATCGCGCGGCTGCACGCGGTGGCGCAGGTGGTGGAACGCGATTACGAGGGGCCGACCGTGCGGCTCAAGGCGCGCATCCCGCCGCATTTGCATGCGGAGTTCGCTGCCTACATTGTGGGAGAATTGCAAAAGGGAACATGACCGCCAGCATTCGCATCAAGGACTTGCCGGACAGCGAACGGCCGCGCGAACGGCTGGTGGCGCTGGGGGCCGACGCGCTGCGCACCGCAGAGCTGATCGCCATTCTGTTGCGCACCGGTTTGAAAGGGGTCTCCGCCATTCAGGTGGGCGAGCAATTGGTCCAAAAGTTTGTCAGCCTCGACGGCTTGTCGCGGGCCTCGCTGAATGATCTCCGCCAGATCAAGGGCGTGGGCCGGGACAAGGCCATCGCGCTCAAGGCGGCCTTCACCCTGGCCCGGCGCATGGCGCTGGAGCTGCGCGCCGAATCACCGGTGCTGGACAATCCGGAACGGATCGCGGATCTGCTGCGCGAGGAAAACCGGGTGTATGAGGTCGAGCAGTTTCAAGTGCTGCTGCTCAACACGCGGCGGAAATTGATCCGGGTGGAGCGGATCACCCAGGGCACGCTCGACACCATTCTGGTGCACCCGCGCGAGGTGTTCAAGCTGGCCATCGCGGCCAATGCCGCCGCCATCGTGCTCGTGCACAATCATCCCAGCGGCGACCCGACGCCGAGCGAGCAGGACATCAAGGTGACGCGCGATTTGATCCGGGCCGGGCAGCTGCTGAAGATTGACGTGCTCGACCATGTCATCCTGGGACGGCGCACCGCGGAGCGGCTGAAGGATTACAGTTCACTCCGCGAGCTGGGATATTTTTACGCCTGATCTTTGCGGGCAGGCGGCACGACCATGCGCATCGGATCCCTGGAACTGAAGTCCAACTTGTTTCTCTCGCCGCTGGCGGGCTACACGAACCTGCCGTTCCGGCTGACCCTGCGCGAAGTCGGCGGCTTGGACCTGGCGACCACGGACCTGGTCAATGCGCGGTCGTTGCTCGAAAAAAATCCGAAGGCCTTCAAGCTCATCGAGACCTCCCCGGCGGACCGGCCGCTGGCGGTGCAGCTCTTCGGCTCGGTGCCGGAGGAAATGCGCGACGCGGCCCAATATCTGGAAAGCATCGGCATTTCCTCGGTGGACATCAACATGGGCTGTCCGGTTCGCAAGGTCTGCAAGGTGGGGGGTGGCTCGGCGATGATGACCGAGCTGGACAAGACTGCCGCGCTCGTGAAGGGCATGGTCAACGCGGTTAAAATTCCGATCACTGCGAAGATGCGGCTGGGTTGGGACGATCAGAACCTGACGGCGCCGGATCTTGCCCGGGTGTTGGAAGAGGTGGGGGTGGCGGCTGTTTTTGTGCATGGGCGGACGCGCGAACAGGGATTTGCGGGCCGGGTCAACCTGGCGGGCATTCGGGCCGTGGTGCAGTCGGTGAAAGGCATTCCCGTGATTGGCAACGGCGACGTGACGACGCCGCAGGCGGCCCAAAGAATGTTCGAGGAAACCGGTTGTGCGGGCGTGAGCATTGGGCGCGGCGCGTTTTACAACCCCTGGATATTTTCCCACACACGGCACTTTTTGGGCACGGGAGAATCCCTGCCCGAGCCCGGCATCGCGGAGCGGGTGCGGGTGATGTGCCGGCATCTGGACTTGATGGTCGAGGTCTTTGGTGAGGAACACGGCTGCCGGATGTTTCGCAAGGTGGCGCCCTGGTATTCAAAGCGGTTTGGCCCGGCCAATGAGTTTAACAAGCGCGTCGTGCGGCTGACCGGCCGCGCGGAGTTTCACGAAATCCTGGGTGATTATCTGCGCTGGCGGCAGCAGTTCCTCGACGAGCGCGGTGAATTGAAATCACAGTATCAGCCGGCGCCGATGGTGGCATCGTTCATGCAGGAGCCGGGGGTGACGCAGCGCGCGGCGATTCCCGTGCCCAAGGGCCCGGTGGAGACCTGGTGAGCCGCCGGCCTGCTTTAAGCCCGGCGGAACTGGTTGCGGAACCCGCGGGTGGACGATAGGGTGCGCTCCATGAATCCCACGGGTGAATTTAGCCAACTTCTGTTGGCCGGGTTTTCGAGGAGATCCCTGCCGGTGTTGTTAGCCGTGGCGTGTGGCGGGTCCATTTCGGTCGCCGCTTTCTTCACGATCCGCCAGCTGGAGGTGCAACGGGCTTACACCGAGTTCGATCGACGGGTGGAGCAGCATACGGCACTGTTGCAGGGGAAGATTGACACCTATGAGGAGATGCTGCTGGCGCTGCGGAATTTCCAAATCTACGCCGAGCCCGTGAATCGCGAGGAGTTTCACGGCATGGCTGGTGATTATCTGGTATCCCATCCTGAAATTCACAGCCTGCAATGGATTCCCAGGGTAACCTCCGGGCAACGCGCCGCCGTGGAGGCGGAAGTCCGCGCCGACGGATTTCCCCGGTTTGAATTCACCGAGGGGGCAGCCGGAGGGGGGCGGGTTCGCGCGGCGGTCCGACCGGAGTATTTTCCGACCGTCTTCATCGAGCCGATCAAAGGAAATGAGGCGGTGCTCGGTTCCGATCGGGCGAGTGTTCCCAGTCACCGAACCCTGTTGGAAAAGGCGCGCGATAGCGGTGAAATCAGCATCAGCGGCCGGACCGGGTTGGGGGAACAACCGGCGGAGAGCGACCTGATGCTGGTGGCCATTCCGGTCTACCGCGGAAACCCCGCCCCCGCCACCGTGGAATTGCGGCGGCAACTGCTGGCTGGATTTGTGCTCGGGGTGCTGCGCATTCATCCGCTGGTCGAGGACGCCTTGGGACAGGCCCGGACGGCGGGTATGGATCTGTGGCTGCTGGACCGTTCCGCGCCGGCGACCGACCAGGTGATGCACCACCATTCGGCGCGGGGCGAACCCGGGACGATGCGCCGGCCGTTGGATGAAGCCGCAGTACGGAAAGGCCCGCACCGCGAATTTCCAATTTCCGTTGGTGGCCGGCAGTGGGCATTCATATTCCGGCCGGAGCCCGCCTGGCTGGTGGCCCAAAACACCTGGAATCCCTATGGTGCGCTGATCAGCGGTAGCTCGTTTACTTTACTGCTCGCGGCGCATCTGCTGGCGGCGGTGCGGCGGGCGGAAACGATTTCCATCCTGGTGCAGAAGCAGACGGCGGATCTGCGCGAAACCAATGCCCGCCTCGAGGAGGAGAGCCGGGAGCGCAAGAAGGCGATCCGGGCGATCGGCAAATCCACCGACGTTTTACGGGCCACCTTGGAATCGACCGGGGACGGAATCCTGGTGGTGGGGCCGGCCGGAAAAATCGAAAGTTACAATACCCAGTTCCGCCAAATGTGGGGAATCCCGCAGCCCATTCTCGCGGCCGGCGACGGTGAGCAGGCGATCGCGTATGTCCTCCAAGGATTGAAAGCGCCGGAGGCGTTCCTCGCGAAGATGCGGGAAGTGCACGCAGGGGGGGAGATCAACAGCTTTGATGTGCTGGAACTCCAGGACGGGCGAATCTTCGAACGCTACTCCCAGCCGCAAATCATTGAGGGCAGGGCGGCGGGGCGCGTCTGGAGTTTTCGGGATGTCACCGAGCGCCAGCGCGCTGCGGAGGCGTTGCGGGTGAGCGAGAAAAAATTCCGGGATCTGGTCGAAACGTCGCAGGACTTGATCTGGTCCGTGGATGCCGAGGGGCGGTGGACATTCATCAACACCGCCGCCAAACGGATTTACGGGTATGAACCAGCGGAGTTGCTCGGCCATTATTTTACGGAGCTGGAAACGCCGGAGCAGGCGCAGAAAGATCTGGCGGTTTTTGCCCGCATCAAGTCCGGTGAAAACTTTTTCCACTACGAAACCGAGCATCGTCACCAGGACGGAACCGCGGTCTTCCTCAGCTTCAACGCAATGGTGATACGCGATGAGCATGGCGGCGTGCGGGGCACCACCGGCACCGCGACCGACATCACGCAGCGCAAGCACCTGGAAGCCGAGCGGCGCAACATGGATCGAAAGCTGCTCGAAACCCAGAAGCTGGAAAGTCTGGGCGTGCTGGCGGGCGGGATCGCGCATGATTTCAACAATTTGCTCACGGGCATCCTGGGCAATGCCGGACTGGCCCGGATGGATTTGCCCGAGCAGTCGTCGGTGCACCCGTTCCTGGAACAAATAGAGACGGCCTCCCTGCGCGCGGCTGATCTCTGCAAACAAATGCTCGCCTACTCCGGCAAGGGCCGGTTCCAAGTCCGACGATTGAACCTCAATGCTCTGGTGGAGGAAACCACGGAGTTGCTGAAGATTTCCATCAACAAGAAGGCCGCGCTTCACCTCCAGCTCAGTCCGGATCTTCCCGCGGTCACGGCCGATTCCGCACAGATGCACCAAGTCATCATGAATCTGGTCATCAACGCGTCCGAAGCCATTGGCGAGCAGCCGGGGGTCATCACCCTGCGCACCGAGTGCCAGCGCGTTGATCCTGACTTTCTGCGGGACGCTTATATGGCGCCGGATCTGCCTCCCGGGGAATATGTTTGTCTGGAAGTCACCGACAACGGCTGTGGTATGAGCGGGGAAATTCAGGCAAGAATATTTGACCCCTTCTTTACCACCAAGTTCACGGGGCGCGGTCTGGGGTTGGCCGCTGTGCTGGGCATCGTGCATAGCCACGGCGGGGCCTTGAAGGTTTCCAGCGAGCCGGGCCGCGGCACCACCTTCAAGATGTTGCTGCTGCGGGTGGCCGGCTTGGCGGAGGCGGCGGGAACAGTTGCGGGTGCCGCACCGGTTTGGCAGGGAACCGGCACGGTGTTGGTGGTGGACGACGAGCCGGCGGTACGGGCCGTTGTGGAGCTGGTATTGAAAGCAGCGGGTTTTGAGGTGGTTTTCACCGCCGACGGTGCCGAGGGTGTTGCCAGATTTCGCGAGCAGCCCGGCGAGTTCGTCGTGGTGCTGATGGATTTGACGATGCCTCGTCTGGACGGCGCGGAGGCCTTCCGGGAAATTCGAAAAATTCGGGCGGATGCGCGTGTGTTGCTGATGAGTGGCTTCAGCGAGCAGGACGCGCTCAACCGTTTCACTGGCCAAGGCCTTGCTGGCTTCATCCAGAAGCCGTTCAAAATCGCAACCCTGCTGGAGAAGCTGCGGGAAGTACTCAGTTAAGCGGCCGTCCATTTGGTCGGGCGAGTTTATGGATGTGCCGGTGCGCGGTTTCGCCCGCACCTACGAACCAGCGAGCGGCCGCACTGCCATCCGGTGTGGGGGTTTGACATTCCACTCTGGCTACGGTACGAACGGCCCATGCGTTTGATTGCCAGATCCCTTGCCGGTTTGTTGGTTTGTGTCCTGTGGCTCGCTTCGGCCTCGGCCGAGGATGGCCCGGCCACTTTCAAGGTCAGCGAGTTTACCTTTAAGCGGCCCGGTTCCTGGGGTTGGGTGGAAACCACCTCGGCCATGCGCAAGGCGCAGCTCAAAGTAACAGATCCCAAGACCAAGGAGAACGCGGAAGTGGTCTTCTTTTATTTTGGTGCCGGCGGCGGGGGTGGCACGAAAGCGAATGTGGATCGCTGGCTGGGTCAATTCCAAGAGGCCAGCAAACCGAAGTCGGATGAAGTGACCATCGGCAAGACCAAGGTGACCTATGTGCAAACCGAGGGCACCTATTTGAGCGGCCCGCCGGGCGGGGCCAAGACGCCGCTGACCAACCACGCCCTCTTGGGCGCGATTGTGGAGGGCGGAGAAGGCAGTGTCTTCATCAAGCTGACTGGTCCCAAGGCACTGGCGAAATCGGCGGAGGCGGATTTCAAGAAGATGGTCGAAGGCGCGCTGAAGTAGGAACCACGAGCGGTGAGGCGGGCGACGGCGTTAGCCCAGTTCTCCGAACTCCGCATGGTAGGTTTTGCCGCCCTGGCCGCCCTGCGCGTCGATGAAGTCAAGTTGCGGCGTCCACCCATGGATGAGGTGTCTCCTGCCCGAAGCGGCTGGGTCAAAGCAGGCTTTTCAGCCCGTTGAAGTAAGCGGCCTGCAGCGTGGCGTGAACCGACTCGGCAATGCGCGGATCCTTCGAGGCACTGGGTCCGGCCACGTTCAGCACTTTGACATTATTCGTGTGAATGAAGGCCAGCAACTTCGCGGCGTTTTGCTGGACGTCGCTGCCACGATATAGTTGCAGGCATGGTTTCCGATGGTTCCGGGAGCATTCGACGGTGCGCAAAGTTCCGCCGGAAAGGTTCTCGGCGGACGAAAAAATGACGGTGGCGTCAGAATCACGGACGTTCCATTCCGTCCGTTGCTGGTAACCTGAGCTGGGGGTTTCGGTCAAATTATACCGTGTGTGAATGGTCCCGTCTTCGCCGAGCCGGGCGTGGGGACACCAGCCGCCGTGAGGAATACCATGGGCAATGGCAAAATCCAATGCCTCACGGTCAACCCCGGTCTGGCCACCGGAAATAATCTTGCCCACCAAGGCCCCCCGCCCCAGGTAATGTCGCAGCGACTCAAAGTCCGGATCCGCCAAAACTTTTTTCAGAATCTTGGCCTTGCCGCCGATGGTGAAGGCGCGTCCCAGCCACAAGTGAGCCTCTTGCAATCGGCCCAAGCGACAGCTATACCGCGCGATATCATAGGCCACGAGGTGTTCGTTGGGGAACATGGTGGCCAGCGGGATCAAGGTGTCCAGCGCTGTCTCGGTAAGCTCCATTTCGTGCAGGCAAACGGCCTGCGCGATCCAGCCGTTCACCTTGTCGGGGGCGGTTTGGCTGTATTTACGGGCGATGTCCAAGGCGGCCCGCCAGCGCTTTTCCTGCTGGAAAATCTTGCACTGCATCTCCAGCACGTCGGGGTGCGTGCGAAACACGGGGGAAATCTTTTCCAACTTGTTGCTGGCGGCCTGGGAGTTGCCGGTGCTTAAGTATTCCGCCGCCCATTCCAGGATGATCGCCTCCTCGCGCGGCAGCAATTTGATGACCTGTGGTCGGTTCACCGGCGCGGCGGACTTGGCGGGCAACAAGTCGGCCATGTGGTATTCAAAAGAATCCTCTTTGATGATCGCCACCAATTGGTAAACGATCACCCCCCCGATGCCCATTCCGCATACAAACAACAACTGGTACAGGAAAGTGGAGACCAACCCTTGAACCAGAAAGACCCCGATGATCAGCAAGCCGCCAGCGAGTAGCACTTTGATGGGAGTCGTCATTTCAATTTCGAGCCTGTGGGGATGATAAGGCAAAAGACGGCCAGGTCGAGCGCAAAACATGGGTGCCCGGGTTCATGGTTTTACCCCAGCCGCCGCCGCCACGGAGAGTAAAAGTTTTCGGCGGCGCGGCGTTCAGCCCGGCCCTGTCCATTGGTGGCCGAAGGATGTTGTTCACCCTCACAGAGTTCGGAATTTAACAGTCAGCACTGTCCCGGCGCCATGGAGGATGGCGACGCTGCGCGGCAGATTGAAGCGCGGTTTGCCGGCATAGCCCGGATTGAGGTAGAGGGTCGGGCCGATCCATTGGTGCAGCCGTTTATGCGTATGTCCGAACACCACCACGTCGGGATTTTCCCGGTTGAGCTGGAGCTGGAAGACTTCATCCGGTGCCAGAGCATCGACGATGTGATGAATCAGGAATTTCCAGCTGGCGAGTCGGACGACCTCAGTGAGCGCGTAATTCAGACCAAGATCGTTGTTTCCCAGCACGGCCGTGACGGGCGCGATCTGCGCCAGCTCAGCGATGACCTGCGGTTGGCCGATGTCGCCGCCATGCAGTATGTGATCCACCCCCGCAAACAACTGTCGGATCTGGGGATCGAAGTATCCATGCGTATCCGAGATAATCCCGATCTTCATAAGGGGTGGGCCGCGAAGGACGAGCAAACCGTGCAGCTCAACCTCCGCTTCACGCCTGGGTCTCTTCGGGTTCGACTTCGCCCGCTTCCTCGGTTTCCGTTTCCTCCTCGGCTTCGGCCGGCGCCGATTCCGGGGACCTCAGCGCAGCGGCGATCAATCCGGTGAACAGCCCGCCGCTCAGCAGTGTATTGCGAAAAAAGGTCCACGTCGCGGGCCAGTGGGGGGTGCCGACCGTCAATGACTGGATCCAGCCGGAAATCGTTTTGGCGTATTCCGGATTTTCAAACCAAGCGGCGGTGTTGGTGACCACATAAAACACGATCGCACCGAGCAAACCGCCACCCACCAGCTTGAACCACGAAGCCCGGTTCGTAAACTGGCGGCCCAACAGGAAGATCAATCCGTACGCGAGGTAATTGACGGCTTGATAGTCGCTGAAGATCGAGGTGTCGTAATAAAAAACATTGAGGCCGATATCGGTTGCCAGCATGACGGCGAGCACGAGCCACCACGGCAGCCGGCGGGGAAAAGCGCCCGCGCAGAACACCAGCGCATACGCGGCGCTGAAATTCAGCGGCATCAGGCCGGGCCAGCGCGTCAGCGCGAAACCCGCGAGCAACAAGACCGGCAGCCAGTTTTTCCGCAAGCGATTCACGGGTGGCATCCTAAGCGGTCCCGGCGGAAAGACAATCCGTTTTGCCCCGCCGATTTATTTTCCCGCCAAGCCTTTCAAATAGGCGAGGATCAAGTCCGGCAGATCGCTGCTGTAGCCTCCCTCCAGCAGACTGAACGCGGGCACTTCGAGCTTTCGGATCGATTCGCCGAGCCAGTGGAAGTCCTCGGCTTCGAGCGTTTCTTGCGCGAGCGGGTCGCGCGCGTAGGCGTCGAAACCAGCCGAGACGGCCACGAGGTCCGGCTTGAATTTCTGCAGGTCTGCCAACGCCTTCGCCAGGATCAGGCGATATTCGGCGCGCGGCGTTTTCGGCGCCACGGGATAATTGAAGCAATTGTCGCCCACATTTTTGGTGCCCGTGCCCGGATAGCAAGGGTGTTGGTGGATCGAAAAAAAGGCGGTGTGCGGATGGCCCAACAGGATCGCCTCGGTGCCATTGCCGTGATGCACGTCGAAATCAAATACCGCCACTTTTTTCGCGCCGGTGGCTTGCGCTTCCAACACCGCGATGGCGATGGAGTTCAAATAGCAAAAGCCCATCGCGCGGTCGCGCAACGCGTGATGTCCCGGCGGGCGCATCAGGCTGAACGCCGGCTCGCCGCCGCGGGCGGTCTGCATCGCCGCCAACGCGCCGCCCACGGAACGGCGGGCGTGGTCGAGGATGTCCGGGTGCGCTGGCGTGTCGCCGTCGAAATCGCCGACGGGTTCTTTCACGCGGGCCAGGTGGGCTCCGGTGTGCGCGCGTAGAATAAGTTCGTCATCGAATGCCCGCGGCGTGGCCCATACGAGCGGCAGCTCCTTTTGCGCGCGGAGTTTCTCGAGGGTCTTACCGATGCGCTGCGGCCGCTCCGGATGACCAGGAGAATGGTAGCCGGTGCAGCGTTCGTCGGTGATGATTTTCATGCCCCTCAGGTTAAACCGCCACATGGCGTGGACTCAAGCTTACGGAACGATGCCGACGAAACCGAAGCGAAACCGCAGATGGACGCAGATGGGATAGCCGAAAGTGGTGCCCGTAAGTATTCACCGAAGGGTGACGCAATTTCGGCTTCTCGGTCGTCTGTTTTCATCTGCGTTTATCTGCGTCCATCTGCGGTTGTCTTCCTTCCCAACTGAATGGTTCCGGCTTAGGGCGGAAGCTGGCGTTTCCGGTATCTCATATAAAACTGCATCCCAATGATCGCGATGACGACGACCAGGAAGACGGAGATGGCCAGGATGCACTGCATTTCTCGCTCCTGGGCACGGTACTCATTCGCCTTCTGCAAACGCGGATCATCCGCCGGGCAGTCTGATTTCACCGTTTTGGACCATTGAAGTGTGTCGGGTCGGAGGTTCTGCGATTTGCCCCACCCGGTGTTGCAATAAAGCTCCGCCGCTTTTTGGCGCATGGCTTTGGCACCGAAAACCAGAGTGAACAGTGAGGCCGCTGCCGCCAGCCACCAAGGCCATGAGTTTTTATACACGGCCAAACTGGTCACCAGCACCAATGTTCCGAAAAGTGTGATGACAACCAAAAGACGCAGGCCCTCATACCGATTCAGAAATCGCTCCTCTTTTGGGGTCAGGTGTTGGGGAAATTCCAGTGCCAACCGGGTTGGCACGATCCGGTCTTTGCGAGAATTCAACCACCAACTCAGCACGGCTAAAATCACCACTGCGCTAAACATCACCACCAGTTTTCGTTCCTCGGACCAAAAATCTGGCGAAAAAAGCGTCACGTCGGGCATGGGGTTCCCGTAACTTCAGGGATTCCGGAAGATTACACCTGAAGCCGCGTTTTTCAAGAGCGCCAGATCAAGGGTGGTTTCCCAAGTTTAACGCAGCGCGGCGGTGTTGAAAACCGGCCGCCGCAGTTTCAAGGTTGCTGCGGCTGACGCTGCGCGCCCAGCCGCGCTCGGCGGAATTACGGTTTGGGATCCCACCCGACCCAGGCTCCTTCGATCCATCATTGCCAAAGCCCCAGGGGTCGTCCTAAGCTACGCCCATCCGCCGAGGCCGTTCCTCGCGGTGCGCACATGGCTGATTACAAAGTCCAGTTCGAGGTCTTTGAAGGACCGCTCGACCTGCTTCTTTACCTGGTAAGGAAGGAGGAGGTGGACATTTATGAAGTCAACCTCACCAAGCTCGCCACGTCCTTCATCGAGTACGTCGAGTTGATGCGCCAGCTCGATCTGGACATCGCCGGCGAATTTCTCGTGATGGCCTCGACGCTCATGTACATCAAGAGCCGGGAGCTGCTGCCGGTTGACCAGCAGGTGATCGTGGAAGGCGAGGAGGAGGGCGAAGACCCACGCTGGGAACTGATCCGGCAACTTGTCGAATACAAAAAGTTCAAGGACGTCGCCGCACGGCTCCAGGAGCGGGAGCTGGCGCAGGAAAATATTTTTCCGCGCCTGCCCGGCAAGCCCGATTTTGAAACGCCCGCGCCAAAATTGCAGGTATCCCTGTTCGATTTGATCAACGCGGTGAATGGCATCCTTAAACGATTCCAGCTGCAGGAGACGCGTGACATTTTTGAGGATAAATGGACCGTCAGCGAAAAAATCGAGTCGCTCATCAATGCTTTGAAAGAAAAGAGCCGCGTGAAATTTACCGAGCTGTTCGCCGCCGCGACGAGCCGGACGGAAGTCGTCGTCACGTTCCTGGCGTTGCTCGAGTTGATCCGGCTGAAACAGCTGGTCTTTGCGCAGCCGGAACCCTTCAGCGAAATTGAAATCAGCCGCGCGACCGAAACGCCGACGTCCGCGCCGTCGGTGCCCGAGCTCGCGCCGGGTTTCGAAGCCGCGGTCAACCCCTCCTAACCCGCATGGAACTGAAATACATTCTGGAAGCGATTTTGTTCTCCGCGCAAAAGCCGCATAGCCCCAAGGAACTGCGCGACCTGCTCGCCACGGCCGCCGAGCAGAGTGAGGACGGTGTCGCCCGACCGTTCAAGAAGGTGAAGGAGGACGTGCTCCTCGCCGCGCTCGAGGAGCTGGCGCAGGAGCATGAGGCCGCCGGACGCAGTTACCGCCTGGCGTGTGTGGCCGGCGCGTGGCAATTCGTCAGCCAGCCGGAATACGCGCCCTGGATCAAGGCGCTGGTCGGCGAAAAGAACCGCCCCTCGCGTCTCTCGCAGCCCGCGCTGGAAACGCTGGCCATCATTGCCTATCGCCAGCCAATGACCCGGGCGGAAATCGAGCAAATCCGCGGCGTGGCGGTTGATGGCGTGATGCAGACTCTGGTCGAGCGCGGCCTGGTGGAGCAAGTGGGCCGGGCGGACGTCGTGGGCCGGCCGGGTACCTATGGAACCACGCCGGTGTTCCTGGAATACTTTGGGTTGCGCTGCCTGGAGGATTTGCCGGCGGCGGATGAATTACGCAAGATTCCCGTGAAGAAACCCGAACAGTTGCTCACCGCCGATCCCGGTCTCGCGACCGTGCCGCCGGATCAGCTCACGCTCGCCGAAATCGGTGGCGGGACCCAGGACGGTCCGCCCGCCGCGCCGTCCGAACCACAACCATGAGCAGTCCGACGCGCGGGGCGCCGGGCGCAGATTGTCATTGATGAATATTCCTGAACATCGCAAGGCCATCGACAAGCTGGACGCGCATATCGTCCAGCTATTGAACGAGCGCACGCAGCATGTGCTGGAAATCGGCGCGATCAAGCGCAAGGCGGGCGAGGAGATTTACGCGCCGCACCGCGAGCGCGCCGTTTTGCAGCGCCTGTGCCAGGCCAACCCCGGGCCGATCACAAATGACTCGCTGCGCGCCATTTACCGCGAGGTGATGTCCAGCGCGCTCTCGCTCGAGAAGACCCTGACCATCGCCTTCCTCGGGCCGGAGGCGACGTTCACGCACCAGGCGGCGATCCGAAAATTCGGCTCCAGCCTGTGCTATGCCGCGCAAAAAACCATCGCCGACGTCTTTGCCGAGGTGAGCAAGAATCGCGCGGATTACGGCGTGGTCCCGGCCGAGAATTCCACCGAGGGGGTGGTCACGCACACGCTCGACATGTTCGTGGACAGCGAGCTGAAGATCGTGGCGCAGATCGTCCTGCCCATTCAGCACTGCCTGCTAAGCCGCGGACGGCGCGAGCAGGTGCGCAAAATCTACGTCCATCCGCAGACCCTGGCGCAATGCCGTTTGTGGGTGCACAAGAATTTTCCGCTGGCGGAGTTGATTGAAACCTCCTCCAACGCCCGTTCCGCCGAACTCGCCGCGAAGGAAAAATCCAGCGCGGCCATCGCGGGCCTGCTGGCCGCCGAAAAATACCAGTTGCCGGTGCTGGAACAGGATGTGCAGGACAACGCCGCCAACGCCACGCGCTTTTTCGTCCTGGGCCGGCAGTGCAGCCCGGCCACCGGCCGCGACCGCACCAGCCTTATGTTCAGCATCGCGGATCAGGTGGGCGCGCTGCACCGCGCTCTCGCGCCGTTCCGCCGCTACCGGCTGAACATGACGAAGATCGAGTCTCGCCCCAGCAAGCGGAAGGCCTGGGAATATTTCTTTTTTGTGGACTGCGACGGCCACCTGAACGACCGTAAAGTGGCCAAAGCGATCACGCTGTTGGGCGAGCAATGCAGTTTCGTGAAGGTGCTCGGCTCCTATCCCAATTCGGAGTAACGCCCCCGGTCGCCAGTGCCAAATCCTGGACCGGCCACGGCTTCGTCTGCGAGCGCATGGCTTGCGGGGATGCAATATATGAAAACAACCTTGTTTCGCTCCCTCCGCCGCGTGAGCGCGGCGCTTGTGATTATTTTTCTGGTGGCAGGTTGTGCCGACACCGCGCTGGCACAGGATCCTTCCGCGCCGGCGAAAGGAGCCACTCGCATGCCCGCTGCCGCCGCACCTTCGAGAAGCAACGGTGGTTCCGGTGGCCAGAGCGGATCCAACCGGCAGGTTTCCGTGCCCGTGGTCTCGGTCGCGCGACAGGGACAGTCGGGTCGCGGCGGCAATGGCGGCGCCGGTGGTGGCATCACTGGCGTTACCCGGGTCACACGCATGTCCGAGAACAATCAGAATGTGCGGGATTTCTTCCGGTCGTCCGGGTTGCGGCTCCCCTGATTCCACCGTTTCCTCAGTTTGCTCCCTTGCCGAATCCGATTTGAACAGGAGCAAACGGAGGAAACGGAGATTGGATCCGGGCGGTTTCCGGCCCGACCGGAGCGCGGCCTTCAGGCGAATGGCGCTAAGTTAAGGAAGGGCGAGTTTTTTTGCAGCGTGAGTGCTTGGGTGGATCTTTCATCCAATGCCGGGGGCGGGTCATGAACGGGTCGCTTTTTGGTCGCCGTTTTTGGCAGCGTGGTTCACGGCGGTCGGGCCGGTCCGGCACGAGCTGGCCGGCGATGGTGGCGCGCATTTCGGCGTAGAGCACGCGGCGGCGGTGGCGGTGCGCGGCAGGAATTTTCCCCAGTGCCAGGCTGTAC
>JAYTXL010000256.1:0-3477 GCA_043742955.1 Verrucomicrobiota bacterium
TCCTCCTTCACCGCCTTGGCCCCAGCCAAAATTCCTCGCCGCAGCACCCCTCGGAGTTTTCAATCAGGCTCTGCGCATTTCCTGAATGTGGCGGAGATCGCAACCGTTGCGCAGGAGACCGGTGGCGAAGGCATGACGAAACAGGTGGCAACCGCCGCGTTTGGGAATTCCCGAACGATGGAGTATCCGGCGGAACGTCACTCCCAGCGTTTGCTCGCGTAGTCGACGGCCACACAAGTTGAGGAAAACGGCGGGTTCAGTTGCCGTTGGCGAAAATGTAGGACGTGCATCTGCCAGATATTGTTGCAGCCAAAGCAAGGCGCGCCGGCCGATGGGCACAATGCGATCCTTGCCACCTTTGCCTTGTGCGACGCGCACCAGACCTTGGGGTGGGTCAAGATGTTCCAAGTTCAGTCGGCACAGTTCCATGCGGCGAAGACCAGTGGAATACAGAGTTTCGAGAATGGCCCGGTCGCGCAGCCCGATTGGAGTGGCGGTGTCCGGCACTCGAAGAATGCGTTCGATTTCACGATCGCTCAGGATGTTGCGGGGTAAGCGGCGCTTCTTACGCGGCAAGTCCATATCGGCGGCCGGAGCGTTGCCCGAATTTTCCATTGCGTTTGGCCGGCAAAACCGCCATGAAATTCGGCCACCGTCACAGCAAAATTCCCTGATTCTTATGCGCCATCTCCTGTTCAGCTTGTCCGCGAGCGTCTGCTTCCTCACCTGGCCCGCCCCGCTCACGGCCCAGCAACCCACCCCGCCCGCCGCCAAAAAAGCTCCCCAACCGACCAGCACGCCGTGGGATGTCATGGATGTCGGCCCGTTTTTTTCGAGCGGCTTGCAGGTTCCGGGGGCTCCCGCCGACCGCACCCGCCCGGCGCTCAAGGGCGTCTCCCTCAAGGTGGGCCCGAATCAGGAGGCGACCCTGTGTTTTGACACCGAACGCTGCCGCATGGCAATCGGCTGGACGGGTGGCTTCCTGAAATTGCCGGTGGGCCGTGAAGGATTGGAAGGTGTGCCCCAGCCCGCGCCGGACACGCGCATCGTTTTTTCCTCCGCCGTCCTGCCCGGCTGGGCGGATCCGCAGGGAAACTTCCGGGAACCAAAACCACCCGTGAAAGAGGGCGGCGAACTGGTTTCCTTCGGTCCCCTGCCCAAAGATTGGGCGCATTGGCGCGGACTTTATGTGCAGGGCAGGCAGGTGGTTCTTTCCTACACCGTCGGCGTCGCCGGCGTGCTGGAACTACCGGGCTTTGACCCCGTGAGCAAGACGTTCACGCGCACTTTCCAGATTGATAACTTTACCGCGCCGCTGACGCTGCTGGTCTGCGATGACCCGGTGAACGAGCCTGAGCGCGCTCTCGCCGTGAGCTTGGTGGAATCCGGGACCGGCAAAATTAAGTCGGAACATATCACCACGGCCGAGGGCCGGCGGTTGCTGAAAATCACGCCCCTGGCGAAATCGGCGAACTTTACCGTCGGCGTGTGGAGTGGGCCGAAGTCCGAGCTGGAGGCCTATCAGCGCGCCCCGAAGGCGGTGTTGGCACCGGTGGATTTGAAGAAGCTGACCAAGGGCGGCAGGGCCCAGTGGACTCCGGTGCTGGAAACCAAGGGGGTGCTGGGCACGAACGACGGCCCGTACACGGTGGACACACTGCCGCTGCCGGAGAACAACCCGTGGGGCTCGTGGTTGCGGGTGAGTGGCTTTGATTTCTTCAAGGACGGCACGCGCGCCGCCATTTGTAACGTCAACGGCGACGTGTGGGTGGTCAGCGGCATCGATGGCAGCCTCGGCCATTTGAAATGGAAGCGCTTCGCCACCGGCCTGTTTCAGCCGCTCGGCTTGAAGATTCGCAACGAGCAGGTTTTTGTGCTCGGCCGCGATCAGCTCACGCGTCTGGTGGATTTGAATGGCGATGGCGAGGCGGATTTCTACGAGAACTTCAACAACGACGTCGCGATTTCCTCGCATTACCACGAGTTCTGCCTCGATCTGCACGCGGACAGCAAAGGAAACTTTTACTTCGCCAAAGGCGGCAACCTGGAGGCGGCCAAGCACCCGCACCACGGCTGCTGGCTGCGCATTTCCGCCGATGGCAGCACGCTGGACGTCGTCGCCCGGGGCTTGCGCGCGCCGAATGGCTCCTCGGTCGGTCCGCATGATGAAATGACCGTCAGCGACAACGAAGGGAACTGGGTGCCCGCCAGCCGGGTGAGCCTCGTCAAGCCGGGCGGCTTTTACGGCCACGTGTTCACGTCGCATGACGACCGTTTGGTCATCCAGGGCGCGAAGGCCCATCATTATGTGAACGGGAAAAAGATGGAGGAAATTCCGCTCGACAGCGAGCAATACAAGGAACTTTCCCAGAAATTGCCCGGGAACCACGATCAGCCGATCCTCTGGCTGCCGCATGATTACAACGTGGACAATTCCAGCGGCGGACAGGTGTGGGTGACCAGCGACAAATGGGGGCCGTTCAAAGGCGATCTACTGCATCTGTCTTATGGTGGCTGCGCGTTGTTCAAGGTGATGATGGAAGACATCGGAGGTCAGGTGCAGGGGGGCGTGTGGAAATTCCCGCTCAAGTTCGAGTCCGGCATCATGCGCGGCCGTTTTAACCCGAAGGATGGCCAACTCTATGTGTGCGGCCTCGTCGTCTGGCAATCCAACGGCGTCAAGAAAGGTGCCTTCCAACGCGTCCGCTACACGGGCAAGCCGGTGAATGCGCCGAAGAATCTGCACGTGAAACCCAACGGCGTGGAAATCACCTTCACCGACGCCCTGGATGCCACCTATGCGCAGGACGAACAGAACTATGGCGTGGAGCAATGGAATTATCGCTGGACCAGGGACTACGGCTCAAAGGAATATTCCGTCGAGCAACCCGATCAGATCAAACATGACCCGGTCACCCTCAAATCAATCAAGGTTTCGGCGGACCGGAAGACCGTGTTTTTGGAAATTCCCGACCTCCAACCCGTGATGCAGATGCGCGTGAAGCTCAATTTGCGCGCGGCCGATGGCACGCCGGTCAATCAGACGCTCTGGAATACCATCCATCAGGTCGGCGGAAAATAATCAGCGCGGCCAACCGTGGGGCGTTTCCGCGTATTTCAATCATCCAATGTTCAAGCCTTCGTCATTTCGGGGGTAGTGCGCGGATACGCCCCGCTGGTTTTGGCCTTGCGATTTTCCACCCCGGATTCCTATCTTGGTGCTGCACGCTTGAAAATGTTCCGCAAGCCCCCCTCCCAAACGCCCCCGCAGCCGCGCGTTCCTGCGTGGCTGCGCATTGGCTGGCTGGCTCTATTGCTGGTGGTTCAGCCCGTCGAAGTTCAAGCGCAGACCGCCGTCAACACCGCCACGCCCGTCAGCGCGCTGAGCGCCCCCCCGGGCTTCAAAGTCGAATTGCTCCGCTCTGCGCAACCCGATGAAGGCTCCTGGATCTGCCTGACCGTCGATGCGAAAGGCCG
>JAYTXL010000257.1:0-23776 GCA_043742955.1 Verrucomicrobiota bacterium
GACCTGCTACGAGCGGCTGCGGACCTGGTTGGGTGCAACTGCGCCGCAGTTGGAAGAAGCGGGGGCATTCTTGCGCCGCCTCGCGCGCCAAACAACCGAAGCTCCGGAGGAAACCCTCTTTCAACCCGCCAAGTAGAACCACTTGGTATCTGGCTGGAAATACATCATCACCCCTCCTTCCGCTGCTCCCTCTGGCGGCAAAATGACACTTTTAACCTCAGTAAATTGGAAGCGGAGTTTTGAAAATGTAGTGTTCTCGAAATTGGAGCTCATCTCGAAATCCATTCGACGATGGCTTTGCGGGCATTATCGCATCCGACAAATATCCCCAGGCACAAGATCATGGCAAACTCGAATGCGGGCAAATGACAATTTTAGGAGAATGTTTCATCGGCTCAATTGCCCACACGCTGCCGATTCGAAAAATCTGCCGTAGATTTATCCCCTTACCGTCCCGCGATATAGCTTTCCAATTGCTCGATCGCTGCGTTCTGCGCTGAAATGGTCCAGTTGACCAGGTCCCCGATCGACACCACGCCCAGCACCTTTTCGCCCTCGAGGATGGGCAGGTGACGGACCCGGTTGCTGGTCATGAGGCGCATGCAATCCTCCACCGAGTGACCGGGACTGGCGGAAATCGTCGGGTGGGAAAGGATTTCGCCCACCTTGGTTTCGCGCGAAGACCGGCCCTTGAGCGCGACCTTGCGCGTATAATCCCGCTCGGAAATCACGCCGAGCAGTTTATCACCTGAAAACACCAGCAAAGCGCCGACGTTTTTATCCGCCATCATCTGGATCGCCTCAAAGACGGTGGCCTCCGGCGCAATGGAACAGATGGTGTTTCCCTTGTGGCTGAGAATCGTGCTGACGGTTCCGGTGGGTATCATGCTGTCCCTTGTACCATGCCCGGCGGACAATGAAACGACAAAATTACAGTGGCAGATCTGGTTTCGCAGCGCCGTCTTGTGCCGTCCCATCCGTGTCGATCCGTGTCCATCCGCAGTTAAACGATCGGCAAATAGACCGTGAAAGTGGTTCCCTGCCCCAGTTTGGTTTGCACGTGTACCGCTCCTTTGGCCTCCTTGACGAACCGGAGGATGATCGCGAGCCCCAACCCGGTCCCCTGGCCCGCAGACTTGGTGGTGAAATACGACCCAAACATCCGGGCGATAATCTCCGGGGGTATGCCGGGCCCATTGTCCTTCACCTTGAGGGCGAGCAACGGCACCGTGGCATTGAATCCCTGACGGTTAATCAACCGATTTTCAGCGTCATCGCAAAAGGAAGCCATATCCAGGGGCTGGGCGACACATTCGCCGAAAATCTCGACCGTATGCGGCTGGTCGGAGCATTGCAGGGCGTTGGCGGATAGATTCACCAGAATTTGGATCAGATCGATGCCATTTATGGGGACTTGGACATCCTCGCGGAGCCGAAAGATCGTCACCTGATTGGATCTGGCATTGGGATGGAATTTCAGCATCTCGCCAACTTCGTCCAGGATCAGATTAGCACTAACCCGACTGGTCTCGGCCGAATGCTGGCGAATGAAACCAAGGTAACGGTGCGAAATCTCAATGCACTTGTTGACTTGCCGCGTGATCCTGGCCAGGTCGTCCAGGATCGGGGGCATGGTCTTGGGCTCCTGCTTGTCACCGTCGGACAGCTTGCGGTTGATGATCTCAATGAACCCCGAAATGACCGTCAGGGGATTGCTGATATCATGGATCACACTGGCGTAAATGTCGCCCTTGGTTTGTGCAATTTCCTCGCGCATCGTTTGATGGTGAAGCTCCTCCTGCAACTCCCGCAGCTTTTGGCTGTTGAGCTGGATTTCTTCGGAGAGTGAGCGCTGCGTCATGGCGCTGGCCACGGCCGCGCGGATGGTGGCAACATCGAACGGTTTGTTGAGGTAGCCGCGCGCGCCCAAGTGCAACGCCTCGCGGGCGGTCTCCACGGTTTCGAAGGCCGTCAACATGACCACCTCGATGGCGGGATCAATTTCCTTCAGCCGTTGCAGCAGTTCGGTGCCCGACATGCCGGACATGCGGATGTCCAGCACCGCCACGTCCACCGTCCGGTCCCGGATCAGCTCGAGGGCCTGCGGGCCGCTGGCCGCCAGCAGCACCTCATACTCATCCTTAAAAACCACCCGGAGCGATTTCCGCGGCCCCTCCTCGTCGTCCACGATCAGCAGGCTGCGCCGGGGTGTCCTCGGTTCGGTCAAACTGATTGGCTTAGAAGCCGTATCCGATGGAAAGGGCAAGGGCATGGCTGATGAATTCATATCGTCCGTTGGCCGACTGGCCACTGAACGGCGAAGGGGTGCTGCCGCTGACCGTGCGGGGTGGTCCATATGCAAATTGATAACCCGCGTCCCAGCGGACACGCTTAAGTTGGCGTCCAATCCCGACGCTGAAAATGTGCCGATCCGAGTCCGGAATCAGCGGACTGAAATTTTGTTCGGGCACGGAATTCTCGCTGTAAATGTAGCCTGCGCTGGCCTGCCAGCCTTGACCGAAAAAATGGGTGGCTCCAAATTCGTAGAAGAAACTGGAACGCCAGTTGAATGGCAGCGGCACCGACGACAGCGGTTGTCCCGGCTGATTGAGCGTCACCACGGTGAGCCGCTTCCAATCCGTCCAGTCCACGTTGAATTCGAGGTTCCATGCCGGCGTCGGACGATAAGACCAGCCGACCACAACATTTTGCGGAAATGGA
This sequence comes from Verrucomicrobiota bacterium, assembly GCA_043742955.1. Classification (GTDB taxonomy): domain Bacteria; phylum Verrucomicrobiota; class Verrucomicrobiia; order Limisphaerales; family JAYTXL01; genus JAYTXL01. Next base: position 2,722 of record JAYTXL010000257.1, read on the forward strand.
AAGCGGGCGTTGGCAGCCGAACTGCCATCCAGCCCCAGGAAGCTTGTGCCGCTGACCTGCGAGCTGCCGCTAAAATTCATCGTGCTCGCGCTGCGATAACTGACCCCGAACGAATGTTGGACGTGCGGCTGCCAACGCAGACCCGCGTTGAAACCCACGTCGGAATCATCCCCCTTGAATCGCAACTGGTCACCAGGAATGGCCAATCCCTGGCGCAGGTCGGTTTCAGCATAATTGATCGTTGGTCCGGCGGCGAGGGAGAGCGTTGGGTGGAGTTGCCAGGCGACGACCGGATTAATCGTCAAGTAAGTGATCCGCCCCTGAATGGCAATGGTCCGAAAGCCGGAAGTCTCCGGCCACTCCAACCCCAAACCATAGGGCGCATAAACGCCCAAACCGAAGGACAGCGGATTTTCCTTGGGGGAAAAGACATAATAAAGCTGCGGCAAAAATTGCGGCTTATTCTTGGTGGACACCTGGCCCGTGGCGGAGGTGTAACGCGATTCGTAGGTGATCCCGTAGCCCCCCAGGCTGAAATGATGTCCTTCGAGCTGCGTGATACCCGCCGGATTATAGTAAACCGCCGACGGATTGTCCGCCGTGGCCGCAAAAGCATTGCCCCGGGCGGTCGCCTGCGCATCCTGATCGGCCAGCCGGATGCCCAGTCCGAAAATCTGCAGCGGTGAAAGGACCACTAGCAAACAGCCGAGCGAAGTCGATGATTTCATTTTTACGACAATCCTGAAAGCCCAGCCTGACAATTATCGGAATAGCGGGGTCACCCAAAAACTAATTAATTCTCCCAGCGATGGCAACTCCATTCTTGGACATTCTCGGAGCAGGCTCTGCACCGGCGCGCAGGACGCTAGATCCCCGGTGGGTCGCCCACATTCCCCTCTGGCGGAGCGTCTCCATCCAACGGCAGCGAGATGCGAACCAGGCTGGGCTCCCCCGGCTGGTGGGGTATAATCTCCAGTCGACCCTGATGGGTCTCTATGATTTTCCTCGTCACGGTGAGCCCTAAACCCAAGCCGACCGTGCGGTTGGAATAGAACGGCTCGGTGGCCCGCCGGGCGGTCTCATCCGGGAAACCATTGCCGCCATCGTGGACCTCAATGCGGAGCCAGCGGACCCCATTTCGATCCGTCTCGCAGAGCGTGCGCACCGCGACGGGCGCCTCGGGGGGCGCCGATTGAAGGGCATTAAGCAGGACCTCAAACAGCGCGTGTTTCAACCCCGTGTAATCGCCAGCCACCGTGGCCAAGGGTGCCTCATTCTCCAAATGCAACTTTGAGGTTTTCACCAGATGGCTCCTCAGGGCATCTTGAAAGGCCTCCTCTATCAACCGGTCCACGGACACCGGTTCTTTTCTTTTGTAAGTGTCCCGCGCCAGAAATTGCATCTGACTTGCCAACCGCGAAATTCGCCGGATGCCTTCCGCCATCTCTTTGGCGATGGAGGAGTAAGGTTCGGTGTCCTTGCACCCCCCGTCCCTCAACTGTTGGTAGGTGGAGATCGGGACCAGCGAGTTTCCGATCTCATGGGCGAGATGTTCCGCCATCGCCTTCACCAGGCGCAGGCTGGTCGTCTCGATTTCCAGTTGCTGCGCCCGTTCATTCTGGGTGTGGTCCTCGATCAGCAGCATCACTGCATTTGGCGGCTGCGAATTCGTCTGCTGGAACGGAGTGGTCCGAACCCGGTAGGTTGTCCCGGGGGCCGTGGGCGGCTGGTATTTGGACGGGGCCAGGACGGCGCCCGTTTGCAATGCCTCGTAAACCCGGCTGGCCAGCACGGGCGGCAGGTCGCTGAATTCAAAACCGGTGCCGGCCTGGTCCCCAGTCTTGAAACAGGCTTTTGCCGTTTTGTTGGCGTGCAACACGGAAAGATCCTGGGCCACCACCACGCACCCGCTGCCGAGTTGATTCAGCACGTCGGCCATCATCTGATGGCTCGAGGACAACTCGTCGTGCAACCAGCTGTTCTTGATGGCCAATCCCAGCCCCTCCAGAAGATGGAAAATCAGGGCCAGTTCTTCATTGGAAAAAAATTCACCGGTGAGCCGGCCGTCAAAGACCGCGACACCCACCAGGGATTCCCGATCCAAAATCGGGACGGCAACCTGGGCGCCCAGAAGCTCAAACTCCTTCTGAATTTCCCGGCTGCTCCGCGCCACTTCACTGCCGCTCTTCAAAATGCGCCCCTCGCGGTGGACGTACCCCCCGATCCCCGCGTCAAGCGAGAGTTCAAAGTGCTCCAACAGCGCCGCCGGCAGGCCCAAGGCACAGGCGGAGCGGAGGTGCCGCCGGGGCGGGTAACCGGGTGGCCCGCGCATGATTTCGACCGGATCGCGCAAAAAAATGGCGGCGCGGTTCACGCTGATGACTTCCCGCAACAGCAGCAGGAATTGTTTCAACAGCGATTCCGTCTGGAGGCTGTGGGTCAGGATGCTGGAAAAATCGCGCAGCACCTCCAGCGTGCGCGCCGACCCCCAGACCGCCGCCGGAGGTTTGACCTCCGCCTCCGGCCGGATGGGGCCCGGCGGCAGGTAGTCCGGGATTGGCTTTTGCCAGCAGCGGCCCAGCAACGAAATCAGCAACTGCGCCCGGACGGGTTTGGACAGGACGTGTTCAACCCCCAGAAGATAGGCTTCCTCCTCCCATTCCCATTGCCGGGCGGAGGCGTAGACAAAGAGGGGGCACCGCGGCAGGGTGCGGCGCAATTGTTCGAGCACCCGAATGGGGCGGACATCCGTCAAATCCGCATCCAACACGCACGCATCAAAAATTTCCCGCCGGAACAATGGCTCGGCCGCCCAGGCTTCCTGGTGATGAACCACCCGGTACAGTTCCGGATCCAACACGGCCCGGATGGCCTCGGCCAGACCGGACTGTTTGGCCAGTACAAGCAATGTTTTCATGACGGCCCCCCGAGGCCGTTTGGCGCCGGGCTAATTTGTCGGCTGGGCAGATCCACATGCACAGTTGTGCCTTTTTTCACCTCGCTGGCAATCACTAGATTGCCGCCATGCAGATGGACGATCTTCCGGCAGATGGCCAGCCCTAAACCGAATCCGCGATTTTCGTCACCGGAATCCTTGGTGGTAAAATAGGCGGAGGAAATTCGATCCAGATTTTCCCGGTTGATTCCCTCGCCATGATCAATGACGCGGATCCGCAACCAGTCGCGGGTGGTCTCCGTGGTGGCCAGACGCTCCAATTCAAGCCGAATTGTCCCGCCGGAAGGCGAGGCATCAATCGCGTTGGAAATCAAATTGCCCAGCAACCGCTGCACCAGCACCTTGTCCACGTCCGCCAACACCTCTCCGGGTATGTGGATCGTGACACCGACCCGTTTGCGCTTCAATTTCGGCTCGGCCAAATCCGACACCTGGTACAGCAGCTGATCCAGGCGGGCTGGGTGGATGTGCAAGGTGTGGTTTTGCGAGAAGAAAAGTGATTCCTTGATGTAGGCTTGGATGGCCCCCACGTTGCGCAACGAGACCGGCAGCAGTTCCTCGGTCATCCCGGGCGGCGGGGTGCTGCCGTTGAATAGCTGGAGAAAAGTGGAGACCGGCGTCAGCAAATTGTTCAAGTCATGCGCCATGCCGCGCGACATGCGGCCCAGCAACTCCAGCTCCTCGGCGAGCAGGACCTGGTTCTTGAGCCGGATTTGGTTGATGACGAGGCTCAGGCTTTTCACGAGCGAAGTCAGCAGATGCAGATCGTGCCGCGTGTATGGCTCCCCGCTGGTCTTGCGCCCCACCAGCAGCAGCCCGAACGGCTCCTGGTCCGAAAGAAAGGGGAAACAAAATTCGACCTCGAACGATTTCAACTGGGCGCGCGCCGCCGTCCCTTGCGGCGTTTCCTCGGCAATCTCGTCATTGCGGCTGAAGGCAAGATAGCCCGCGTCGTGGGTTCGAAAAAAGCGGAAGACCGGGGAGTCGCGCCGGAGATCCGGCGGTTGCTTCAAGGACTGTTCCGGATGCGAGCGGAACAGCGACACGGCATGGGTGGTTTCATCCAGCAAAATCATATGGTAACTCTGGACCGCAATGGTCTTCACCAGCAGCTCGTGAAAATCCTTCAGCAGGAGCTCGGTGTCGGCATACCACGGGATGGCGCGGATGAACCCTTGAATGATGTCATGATATTCGAAACGGTCGCCCAGAATCCGCCGTTCCAAAACGTCGTCGCCCTGGCCAAAGAGACGCGGAAAAAAAACTGTGGCGACCCCCGCACCGACCAGCAAAACCCCCAGGGCGCTGATCAATGAGAACGGAGTGAACTCATTCGGGGCGACGAGCGCCAGCACCAGCAGCAGACAAAAACCAACCATGAACAGAAACAGGATCCGCACAAAATGCGCCGCCATGCGGCCGATCTTGATATGGATGTCCAGCAGGTGATGCTGCAACACGCTGTAGGAGACAATCAGGCTGTAAAAAATGGCCGCCAAACTGCCCAAGGGATAAATTCTCACGGTGGTGAAGGGGTAGTAGTCGACCCCGAAGATCGGTGAAATATCGTTGGCGCCGAAGACGATCAGAATTCCGGCCGCGGCCATCATGTAGCGCGAACGCGTCCGGTGCTGATAATTGACCAGCTTCTGGCGACGGTAGAGCACCAACAGGATGGCGCACGCCGTGGTCCCATAAAGAATCATGAACGGCCAAAACGCCGGTCCCGCAACTGAATAGTAGGCAAACCCGGTATAGCGAACACCCGAAATAAACCGGTCGGAAAAATTGGTGAGGAGAAAAATGGCTTGGACGGCGTATAAGCCGCGGATCCATTTGCCAATGGGCACGTGGGCCACCAGCAGCCCAAGATGCAGCAGGCTGAAAGGGAGAAAAATCACGCCGAACTGCAAAAACCGGGCCCAAAAAAGTGCGTCCGCCGGATTGTCCACCCGGAACATGAAGAACGTGCCGAGGTTCCAAATCGTGATCGGCAGACCCCACAACAGATAAACGCGGTTGATGGTGGAACGCCAGTCCCGCGTGAAGACAAACAAGGTCAACACCAGGTTGAAAAAGGCCGCGCCAATGGTGATGAGATCAAAGTATTTCATCCGCGGCTGAATTCCCCCAAAATCAGGCACGAGTTCTTGCCGCCAAAACCCGTGTTGAGATTCATGGCCGCCCGCACTGGAAAGGGTCGTGCCTGGCCGGGCACATAATCCAAATCACAACCTTCCGCCGGCTCCGCCAGATTAAGGGTGGGGGGCACCATTTTGTGCCGGATCGCCAGGGCGCAGACCACCGTCTCGATCGCCCCCGCGGCGCCCAGCAAATGGCCCGTCACCGGTTTCGTGGAACTGATCGCGACCCGGTAAGCCGATGCCCCAAACACCTGCTTGATGGCCTTCGTTTCCACGAGATCATTCGCTTCCGTGGCGGTTCCGTGGGCGTTGATGTATTGGATCTCGGCCGCGTGAAGCCGGGCGTCCCGCAGGGCCTTTTGCATGGCCCGGACCAGGCCGAGGCCCTCAGGATGGGGCGTAACCGAATGATACGCTTCACAACTGCGTCCATGTCCAAGGACTTCCGCATGGATCGTTGCCCCCCGTGCAAGCGCATGGGAAAGCTCCTCCAACACCAAAAAAGCCGAGCCTTCCCCCAGCAAAAAGCCGTCGTGGCCGCGGTCAAACGGGCGCATGGCTTGGTGCGGCGGCTTATTACGGCGCGTCATGACTTTGTTGACACAAAACCCGCTCCAGAAAGCCTCCAACAGTGGGGCTTCCGTCCCGCCCGCCAGCATGATGTCAACCTCGTCATCCCGAATCATTTTCAGGCCATATCCGATGGCATCATTTCCCGAGGCGCTGCCGGAGCAATACGTGATCGCGTGACCTTTGATCCCAAGCTCCAGCGCAATTTCACCACTCCCGCCACCGCAATAGGCGTTAATAAATGTGAAGGGACTCATCCCTTTGTAACCCCGCGCCAGAAAAGCCATGTGCGCTTTAAGCGTGCTTTCCATCCCGCTGACCGAAGTCGCCTCCACAATCCCGGCACGATCCGGGTCAAACTTCTTGAAATCAATCCCCGCCTGCTCCATGGCGAGGCGGGCGGCGGCGATGCCATACTGAATCGACCGGTCAAAACGACGGGCCTTTTTGACATCCAGGTAGCGGCCACCATCAAAATCCTTGATTTCTGCCGCGATTTTGGTGGGGACATCGCCCGTATCAAAGCGGGTCACCCGTCCCGCCGCGCTCACCCCTTGCACAATGGTCTCCCAAAAACTCGCCAAGTCGCTTCCGTTCGGAGCGATCACACCCATGCCGGTGATTACGACCCGTCGATGTTGGGGATTAAAGCTCATTTCGAATGGGGAAGTCGGTACGGGAACAGCGCCGGCGTGGTCCTTTGATACTCCCGGTAAGCCTCGCCAAATTTATCCGCGAGCAATGCCTCTTCCAATTGGATGCGCCGCATCAGCGTCGGCACGAAGAGAAAACTCACGGCCAGCAGAGTAACGTAAACATTCAGAATCAATCCGACCAGCAGCAGCTCCAGGATCATGGAGAAATAGGTCGGATGGCGCATCCAGCGGAAGGGACCGCTCCGGACAAACTGGTGGTCCGCTCGAATTTCAACATGCAAACTCCAGAATTTTCCCAGCGCGGCGATCGCCCGCCAGCGGATAATGAACGAGGCCGCCGCACAGGCCCAGCCCGCCAGGAAGCTTTCGAGCCGCAAGCCCTCGCCGCGCCAATAATATTCCACCAACGATCCCGCGAACATCAGCGCGCCCGCCAGCACGAATAAACGCAGCGTGCGTGTTTCCGGAATGGCGCCCGGCACCGTTTCTCGTTTGGTCCGGAGTTCAATCACCCGTCCCAGATAGATGGCAGCGACCGAAACAATCGGCAGCCAGACTGCAATGGAGCGCATTGGGGACTGTTCTAGCGTCATGCCCGATTGGATTCAACTTGTTTGCGCGCCGGCCTCACGCCTTCACGCCCCCCGCGCCGGGTCGGCCACCGGAGTCCAGATCAGCCCGGCTCGGCCACGCCGTTTGTGTCCGCCCACTCCCGCCTGGTCGAGAAGCAGTTTGCGGTTCGCGCGGGGCGGGCGTCCAAGCGATCCGGTCCGTGGCTCGCCCTGCCTCCGCACGCTTTACACTTCCGCGACCGGTTCGTATCCTGGCTGGAGGTGTCCGAAATAAAAAGAATCCGGGTGCTGGTCGGCATGAGCGGTGGCGTAGATTCCTCGGCCACAGCGGCACTCTTGCAGGAACAGGGTTATGATGTCGTCGGCGTGACATTAAAACTATGGCCGCAGGACTGCGTGAACCGTGCCGAGGACAAATGCTGCGGCCCCCAGGCGGTCATGGATGCGCGCGCCGTCTGCCACCAGCTCGGCGTTCCCTACTATCTCATCGACGAGGCGGCGGAATTTCAAAAAGTGGTCATCAACTACTTCGCCGAGGAATACCGCGCGGGTCGCACTCCCAACCCGTGCGTGATGTGCAACGAACGACTCAAGTTCGGAACCCTCATCCGCCGCGCCGATCAACTCGGGGCGGCGTTCATCGCCACGGGACATTTTGCACGCATTGAAAAAAATACCAACGGCACCCGTCACCTGCTCAAGCGCGGCCGCGATTCGCGCAAGGATCAAAGCTATTTCCTGTTCTCCCTCAAGCAGCATCAACTCGCCCGCTCCCTCTTTCCGCTCGGCGACAAGACCAAGGCGGACACCCGCGAACTCGCCCGCGAATGCCAGCTCAAGACCGCCGACAAGGAAGAGAGCATGGAAATCTGCTTCGTGCCGGACAAGGATTACGGGAAATTCCTCCGCGACTCAAAGCTCGCCGCCAACCATAAAGGCGACATCGTGGATCCGCACGGGCACAAGCTGGGCGAGCACGACGGCATCGAATTCTACACCATCGGCCAACGCAAGGGCCTCGGCCTGTCCAGCCCAAAGCCGCTCTACGTGATTGAACTGGATGCCGCGAACAACCGCGTCATCGTCGGCGACGACACCCTGCTGGACCGCGATGAATTTCGCGTGGAACGCTGTAACTGGATTCCGTTCGACGAACCGCCCGCCGCGCTCGAAGTCTCGGCTAAAATTCGCTACAACCATCCCGGCACGCCCGCGACCATTACGCCGACACCTGACGGTGGCGCCCGGGTGAAATTGCACCTCCCGCAACGCGCGATTACGCCTGGCCAGGCCTGCGTTTTTTATCAGGAGGACTTGGTGGTGGGCGGTGGCTGGATCACGCGCGAATGAAAGCTGGCCACGAATACGCTGTGGTTCTGGTGACCGCGCCGGATTTGAAAACTGCCCGCCGACTGGCCAAAGCCGCACTCACAGCCCGGCTCGTTGCGTGTGCGAACCTGCTCCCAAAAATCGAGTCCCATTACTGGTGGCAGGGCAAGCTGGAGTGCAGCGCGGAAATCCTGATCGTGTTCAAGACCACTCGCGCGAAACTAGCCGCCTTGGAAGAGTTGGTGCTCGCCCGGCATCCCTACGACACGCCGGAGTTCATCGTGCTGCCGGTCTCCGTCGGCAACTCGCGCTATCTCGATTGGCTGACGACCAGCGTCCGGTAGTCTCGCTTGCTCTTGGAGTGCGGCGAGTGCTCGCCGCTTTCGGCAGGCGACTCGTCGCCGTCGAGCACGCGTTCGCTAGAAATTGCCATCAGCCGCTGGGCGCCCCCGCTGGACCGACAATTCACCGCGTTTCATCTGCGTTGGATTTCGCTTTCCAGGTAAGGGCAACGCCACAAATTTGATTGCGGTGCCATGGCCGCTTCGCTTCTCATGTCGCCACGACATGACCCCTTGGGCACAGAATTACGATCCGTTGGGCAGCGCCCTGCTGTCCACGCTCGTTGCCGCCCTGCCGGTGGTGGTGCTGCTCGGCGCGATTGCCGTGCTGGAAATCCGCATTCATTTCGCAGCCTTGATTGGTCTGGCCGTGGCCTTGGGCGTCGCGATAGGCGTCTTTCACATGCCCGCCAGCGCGGCCGCCGCCACGACGATTTATGGGGCGGCGTACGGATTGTTCCCCATCGGTTGGATTATCCTGAATCTCATTTTCCTCTACCAACTCACCGTGGATGCCGGTCGGTTTACGATCCTGCGCGGCAATCTCGCCCGTCTCGCCCCCGATCCGCGCATCCAGGTGATCTTGATCGCGTTCTCTTTTGGTGCCTTCTTCGAAGGCGCAGCGGGTTTCGGCACGCCCGTCGCCATCACGGCCGCAATCTTGATTCAACTCGGCTTTAAACCCCTGCAAGCCTCCGGCCTCTCGCTCATCGCCAACACCGCCCCCGTCGCTTTCGGCGGACTCGGCACGCCGATCATCGCCCTCAGCAAGGTAACCGGCATCGACGAATATCTCCTCTCCGCCATGGTGGGGCGGCAACTCCCGTTCTTCTCGCTGCTCGTGCCCTTCTGGGTCGTCTGGGCCATGGTCGGGTTCCGCGGGATGCTCGCCGTCTGGCCCGCGGCCCTGACCGCCGGCGCCGCTTTCGCCATCCCCCAGTTTCTGGTCTCCAATTACCACGGCCCCTGGCTGGTGGATGTCATCGCGGCGGTTTGTTCCATCGGGGCGGTGCTGCTCTTGTTGAAATTCTGGCAGCCAAAGGAAATCTGGATATTAGAGGGCCAGATCGAAGGAAAAGGCACCCCGACGGACATCGCAGCGCGCAACGAAACTCAATCCACAATTGCACCACTGGCCACCCGCCGGGAAATCTTTCACGCCTGGCTCCCCTGGCTTTTGCTGAGCGTCGTGGTATTCATCTGGGGGCTGCCACAATTCAAAAAGGCCGCCGACCACTTCTCCGCCCCCTCCTTTGAAACTGCTTGGCTGCATAATGTGGTGGTGCGCACATATCCCGTGGTCCCCCAGCCCTCCGCGGAAAAGCCCACCAAGCCGGAGGAAGCAGTGTTCCGACTGAACTGGCTTTCCGCCACCGGCACGGGAATTCTCGCTTCGGCGCTCCTCGCTGGCTGCGTGATGAATTTTTCCATTGTTGAAATGGCACGGGTCTATGGGCGCACGCTGGTGCGCGTACGTTTCTCGCTCATCACGATTGCCGCCATGCTGGCGCTGGGCTACGTCACAAAATATTCCGGCACCGACGCCACGCTTGGCCTGGCGCTGGCCAAGACCGGCGCGCTCTATCCCTTTTTCGGGACCCTGCTCGGCTGGCTGGGGGTGGCATTGACGGGTTCCGACACGGCGTCCAACGTGCTCTTCGGAAGTCTGCAGAAAATCACCGCCGAGCAAACGGGTCTGAGTCCCGTGCTGATGGCGGCGGCGAACAGTTCCGGTGGGGTCATGGGCAAGATGGTGGACGCGCAAAGCATCGTGGTCGCCAGCACCGCCACCAACTGGTATGGCCACGAAGGCAGCATCCTTCGCTACGTATTCTTTCACAGTATCGCCCTGGCCTGCCTGGTCGGCCTGCTCGTCTATCTCCAGGCTTACGTCGCCCCCTTCACCAGCATGGTGGTCAAATAGTTCATCGTCGCCGCACGCTTCAGGCTGCGCCCGGCAGGGATTATCCCCATCGCGAGGCTCCTTCCCGCCCCTGCCCCGTTCACAGCCCGCGCCACCTGAAGGTCGCGGCTACGGTCGATTCCATCGGGCGGCCAGGTTGCGCGAATAAATTTGACGTAACCAAGCGCGCCGCAAAACGTCACCGGATGGTGTGGCAATGGCGCGGTCAACTGAACTATGGCTGAAAGCGGGCTGGATGTGGCAGCGTGCCTGGCGCAAGTCCGGCAACGGAATGAGGACGCCGCCCGTGCTCTGGTGGAGCACCTGTATCCGTTGGTCATCAAGATCGTGCGTGCGCATCGCCCGCGGCGACTGGACGAGACCGATCTCGCGCAGGAGATTTTCATGAAGATGTTCGCCCACCTCGAACAGTATCGCGGGGTGGTCCCGTTCGAGCACTGGGTCTCGCGCGTGGCGGTCTCGACCTGCCTGGATCGTTTGCGCGCGCAAAAGCGCCGGCCGGAGTTGCGCTGGGCGGACCTTTCAGAAAACGAAGCTCAACTTTTGGATGCCGTGCTCAGCGCGCAAAACGAACCGCACCCCGGGCAGGCTCTGGCGGCGCGCGAAATCGTCGGCCAATTGCTGGACGCCCTCAGTCCAGCGGACCGGCTGGTGGTGCAACTGTTGGATTTGGAGGAACGCTCGATCGCGGAGATTCAGGCCCTCACCGGCTGGAATGCGACCCTGATCAAAGTGCGGGCCTTCCGCGCCCGGCGTAAAATGAAAAACCATCTGGCACAGATGGAGAAAGCAGAACGTCATGAACAAAACAAATAATCCGCGGGCGAACCTGATTCGCCTGGCGCGGCAGGCCCCCGCACCGGCTCCGGTGGAGCTGCCCTTCGGCTTTGCCACACGGGTGGTGGCGCACTGGTCAGCTGCCGAAACGCCCGCGCTCTCGGCCGTTTGGGAATGGTTATCGGTGCGCAGCCTGGTTTTGGCCGCCCTGATCATGGCCACGACCCTTGGGGCCAATTATGACCTCATGAGCCCGGACTGGCCCCCGGAGATCGCGATGGCTGACACCACTTTTGATTCGTTATTGGAGCCATGAACTTTTTGCGCCACTGGAAAATCGCCGCCTGCCTGGCAGCGATCTTCGTCGCCGGTGCGGTCTCCGGCAGCCTGGTTACCTTGCGGGTCGTCAAAAAGTCGCTCGGCCGCAACTTGAATTCCGAGGGCTGGGCTGCCGCCACCCTGCAGGCCTACCGTAAGAAACTCAAATTAACCCCGGAACAAATCCATAAAATACAGCCGGAAATGGATCAGGCCGCGCAAGAGATCAAGGGCATTGGTGGCAACGCCCGGCTGGAGATTTTTTCCGTCGTGATGCGCATGAACGAACAGATCGCGACGGAGCTGACCGCCGAGCAGCAGAAACTCTTCGAGGAAATGAAGCAGGATTTTCGCGAGAAATGGAAGAATCGACCCGCCGCCCGGCCCCTCCGCAAGTAGTGAGTGTGCGACGCTCCCGTCTCCGCGGAGCGAGGAGCGGATTTTCGGCCCCGCTTCAGCGGGAGTAGTTGCTTGCGAATTTTTCGAGGTCCACTAGTTTACGATCAGGGGTACCGCCGGATGCGGTCGTCCGGTGGAAACCACGCTCCCTAACATTTTGACACCCATGATTACTACCCAAGCTAAAACGCCCTCGATCCATTTGCTTTCGACTTTTGACCTGCGCGGCTTGGCTCTACGCAATCGCGTTGTCATGGCCCCGTTGACGCGCGCCCGGGCTGGCCGCGAACGCGTGCCGAATGACCTGATGACGGATTACTATACGCAGCGCGCTTCAGCCGGGCTGATCATCGCCGAAGCGACGGTTATTTCCGAACAAGGCATTGGCTGGGTCGATTCACCGGGGATCTACAACGACTCCCAGCAGGCCGGTTGGAGCCGGCTTGTCAGTGCGCTCCATGCCCGCGGCACGCCGATGTTCCTGCAACTGTGGCATTGTGGCCGCGCCTCCCACAGCAGCTTCCATGGCGGCCAGCCCGCAGTGTCTGCTTCCGCCATCAAAATCAACGGCGACTATTTGCACACCCCGCAAGGCAAGCAGCCGTACGAAACGCCGCGGCCTTTGACGACGGCGGAGGTTGCCGCAGTGGTGGACGATTACCGGCGGGCGGCGGAACGGGCCAAGGCGGCGGGGTTTGACGGTGTGGAAATTCATTCCGCCAACGGCTACCTGATTGACCAGTTTCTGCAATCGAAGACCAATCAGCGAACAGACCAATACGGCGGCAATCTCGATAACCGGTGCCGCTTCTTGAGGGAAATCGTCGAAGCCATCCTCCGGGTGTGGCCCACCGCCAGGGTGGGCGTGCGCCTTTCACCCAACGGGAATTTCAACGACATGGGCGCGCCGGATTTCCGGGAGACCTTCACCCATGCCGCCCGGCAACTGAACACCTACGGACTGGCCTATCTGCACGTGGTCGACGGCTTGGCCTTCGGTTTTCATGAACAAGGCAAGCCGATGACCCTCGACGAGTTCCGTGCGGTTTTTTCCGGACCGCTCCTGGGCAATTGTGGCTACACGCAAACGACGGCCGAGGCAGCGATCGCCACGGGCCAGGCAGACTTGATCGCCTTCGGTCGGCCCTACCTGAGCAATCCCGATCTCGTCGAACGCTTCGCCCACGGCTGGGAGCTAAACCCGCCGGCGGACATGAAAGTGTGGTCCGCGCCGGATGCCCGGGGTTACACCGATTTTCCGTTTCATGCGAGGGCTTGATCGGCGGGCCGTTTTTTTCAGTGGGCACCCACGCCCCCGTCGATCGGCCACACCGAACCCGTAATGTGGCGGGCCGCCGGGCCGCACAGAAAAGCGACCACCTCCGCGACGTCCGCCGGAGGGATTGTGCGCTTGATCAGATAGTCCCGCCAATAGGCCTCAAGGTCGTAGCTCTTCGAGGCTTCGCGAAATTGGTCGGTGTCGATCGGCCCGGGCCGCACGGCGTTAACCCGGATCCCGCGGGGGGCAAGCTCGACGGCGAGCGCGCGGGTCATGGACTCCAGCGCGCCTTTGGTGCCCGCATACGCGACGAGCCGCGCATGTCCACTGACCGCGTTGGTGCTCGAAATATGGACGATGCAGGGATCCTGCGGCGGCGAGTCAAGTTGATCAAGCGCGCGAACAAAAGCCTGAGTTAGCAGGAAAGGCGCACGCTGATTGACGGCGATGAGACGATCCAAATCCTCCACGTGGGTATCCTCCAGCAAGCGATGCAGGCTCCAGGCGGCGTTGTGAATGAGAATATCGCAGCCACCCAAACGGGCGACGGCGGCAGCCAGCACGCGCTCACCGCAGTCGTTTTGGGCGAGATCACAAATCAAACTTTGGGCGTTAGCGTCTATTTTTGCCGCCCGGGACTCGACTTCCGGCCGGATGTCAACCAGCAGGACCGCGGCCCCCTGGCAGATGAATTCCGCGGCAATCGCCGCCCCCAGATCCCCGGCGGCACCGGTGACAACCACCTTGCGGCCCGCCAAGGAAACGTTTTTTTGAGGCCCGGTTGACCAAGCGGGCGAGTCGGCATCCGAGTTCATGGCGGCGAGTTAAATCCAAGTGGGCCGGGTGTCAAGCCCGCTGAAATTCCTCTTTTGCAGACGGGTTATTTTTGGCAGCGTTGCCCCATGAAAGTCTTCGGCTGCCAATTCGATGTTGCCTGGGAAAACAAAAGCGCCAATCTGGAAAAGGCCGAGGCGCTGCTGGCGCAGGGCAGCCTGTCGCCCGGCGCGCTGGTCGTGCTTCCGGAAATGTGCCTGAGTGGATTCTCCATGAACCTCCCCGCCATCGCCGAACCAGCGGGCGGTGAATCCGAACGCCGGCTGGCCGGATTGGCGATTCGTCACCGCGTCTTTTTGCAGGCGGGCGTGGTTAGCCGGGGTCAGGATGGCCGCAGCCGGAATCAATCCGTGACCTTCTCCCCGGAAGGCAGGGAGCTCGTGCGCTACTCGAAATTGCATCCCTTTACGCTGGGCGGCGAGTCCGCCGCCTACGCCGCCGGCACGCAGGTGGTCACGTTTCCCTGCCATGATTGGCTTGTCGCACCTTTCATTTGTTACGATCTCCGTTTCCCGGAAATATTTCGCATGGCGGCATGGCGGCGTCCGCATCTTTACACCGTGATCGCCAGCTGGCCGGAGGTGCGGATTGGTCATTGGATGAAACTATTGCAGGCCCGGGCCATCGAAAATCAGGCTTACGTCATCGGCGTCAACCGCATCGGAAGCGATCCCAAATTGAACCATCCCGGGCGCAGCCTGATCGTAAACTACCATGGAGAAATTCTGGCCGACGCCGATAGCCGCGAGGGTTTTATCAGCGCCGAGCTGGATCTCACCGCGCTGGAGGACTACCGCCGCGCCCTGCCCTTCCTCGACGACCTGCGGACGGAGGAAGTGCGCCGATAGCCCGCGGTCGCCGACCCTGCGGGCCGGGCTTGTGGAACGCGGACCCGGGGTGCTAGGCTGGACGGATGGAATTCCCCGACTGGGTCAATCTCAGTGATGACGAGCTATTGGAGCGGAGAATTTCCACGCTTGGTTTGCAGCTTGAAGCCACCCCGATCCAACCCCTGGTGCAGCAGCTCCATGCCGAGCTGTCCCAGAAGGGTCTCGCGTTCCTGCCGCCGTGCCACATCGGGGATGAATGGTTTGTGCCGGTCGGAATTCCGGCGATTTTTGTGCCGTTCTTCCTGGCGCACGACCGGCTGCGGCAGCTCGAACGAAAAATCATTCTGGAGGTTGAAGGCGATCGCCCCGAGTGGTTCATGCAGCTGATCCGTCATGAGGCCGCGCACGCCTACGCTTATGCGTATCAATTTTACCGGAAACAAAAATGGCAACGCACCTTCGGCCGATCTTCCGCCGAGGAAACGCCGTCGTTCTATCGCCCCCGGCCCTACAGCCGCAGCTATGTGGTGCATCTCGATGACTGGTATGCGCAGAGCCATCCGGATGAGGATTTTGCCGAGACCTTCGCCGTTTGGCTCACCCCCGGGCTCGATTGGCGGAAGCGCTATCACGGGTGGAAAGCCCTGCACAAACTGGAGTACGTGGAGGAACTAATGCAATCGCTCGTCGGCAAACCGCCGCTCACGCTGCCCGGGTATCGCGTGGCCGATTACGATTGCCTCAACGTCAAGCTCAAGACCCATTACGCCAAAAAACGGAAGGTGTATGAGGATTCGTTTCCTGATTTTTACGACAACGACCTGCGCCAGCTCTTCGATGCGGGCGCCGACGTGGAGGGCCGCCTCACGGCCTCCGGCTATCTGCGCCACCATCGCCGGCACCTCGAGGAGGCCGTCTGCCAGTGGACCAACGAAAAGAAGTATTGCGTCAATCAGTTGCTCACGCGTTTGATTACGCGCTGCGACCAGTTGGGATTGCACCTGAAACCGCACGAGCCAAAACAAAACCTCCAGGTATCCGCCTATCTCACCACGCTTATTATGAATCATCTGTTCACCGGGAAATTTAAACGCCGGAAATAATGGCCCGCAAAAGATTAAAAATCCTCGCCCTGTTCGACGCCATTGCGCCGACGACCCTGAATCAGGATCTGAGCGCCGAGCTGAAAACTGACGACTGGAAGACCGAGGCCAACGTGCTCGGGGCGCTCGCCGATTTGGGCCACACCGTGGAACACCTGGCGCTCTTCGATGACCTCGACGTGCTGGGCCAAAAGCTCCAAAGCTTCGCCCCTGACCTGATCTTCAACCTGGCCGACCAATTCAAGAACAACCGCGCCTTCGACCAGAACATCGTGTCGTTCCTCGAGATGCACGGCGTGCCGTTCACCGGTTGCGGCTCGACCGGCCTGACCCTGTGCAAACACAAGGGCATTTCCAAAAAGATCCTCAGTTATCACCGCATCCATGTGCCCCAGTTCACCGTCATCGCGCGGGGGAAACGGCTGGTGCGCCCCAAGCGGCTCAAGTTCCCCATCCTGGTGAAGCCCTTGAAGGAGGAGTCCTCGCTCGGTATTTCGCAGGGATCTTTTGTGGAAAGCGACGACCAGTTCAAGGAGCGGGTGCAGTTTCTTCACGACAAGTTTGACAGCGATGTCATCGCCGAGGAATACATCGCCGGCCGCGAGCTCTACGTCAGCATTCTGGGCAACCATCGCCTGCAAGTGCTGCCGATTCGGGAGCTCATCTTCCGGGAGGTTCCGCCCGATGAACCGAAGATCGCCACGTACAAGGCCAAGTGGGATGAGGACTATCGCAAGCGGTGGGGTTTGGAAAACCAGTTTGCCGAAGGCCTGGATCCCGCCCTGGTTCGCCTGATCGAGACGACCTGCAAACGTATTTATCACCTGCTCACCATCGATGGCTATGCGCGGTTGGACCTGCGGGTGACCGCGGCCAACGAGGTCTATTTTATCGAGGCCAATCCCAATCCCATGCTGGCTGCCGACGAGGACTTCGCCCAGTCGGCGCTCCAGGCCAATTTGACCTATCCGCAATTGATCGACCGGCTGGTGCGCCTGGGACTGACCACAGTGCGCGATTAGAGCGAGTGCCAAAATAAATTTCCGGCCAGAACGGGTCGACATTCCAGCGCGGTTATGAAATTCATTTTCGCCGCCCTTCTGATTTGGCTCACGCTGACAAGCAATGCACAAAGCGCGGAATCACCGCGCCGAGGTGAGTCCGCCCTGCTCGCGCGCTGGCTGGCCGATCAACAATACTCCAACCCTGGACAGCCCAGCTTTGGCGGGATCAAGATAAACCCCGGCGTGGCCGCCGTAGGCCCGGATGGCACCGCGTACGGGCGCGTCAGTCCGTATTTTTCAAATCTGGCCGTCCTCGGATTGCTCCGGGTTCGAGCCCCGGAAAGCGCTACGATTGCCGACCGGTGGATCACCTGGTATGGCGCGCATCTGGAAACGAACAGCGCGCCGGCGGGTGTCCCGGAAGAGCACTTTTACAAACTGGATGGCAGCGGCGAGACCACCTGCGTCAAACCGGGCGACCCCCTCCTCTGTCATCACAACGATGCGACGGATAGTGCGGCGGCCACTTTTTTCTCCGTACTCTGGGCCGCGCACCAAGCCGGGGTAACCCCCGCTCGGTGGAACACGCCGGAGCGAAAACAACTCGTCGAGACCCTGGCAGGCGTGCTGCTCAAGCTCCAGCAAACGGACGGCCTGTGCTGGGCGAAGAGCGACTACCATGTGAAATACCTGGAGGACAATAGCGAGGTTTTCGCCGGTCTCGTGGATCTTGCCCAGCTGGAACGCACCGTTTTTAATGACCCGGCGCGGGCCACCTTTTACCGGCAGGCCGCCGAGCGGGTTCAGCAGGGAATCGCCAATGAACTCTATGACCCGCAAAGAAAATTATACGTCGTCGCCAAGTTTGAGGACAACCAATGCCCCCCCGCCAGCCTTGATAAATGGTATCCCGACACCCAGGCGCAGTTTTGGCCACACCTGTTCGGCGTCGTCGCCCCCCGGGATCCGAAAACCCGGGCGGTGATGTCGGCGGTCAACGCACATTGGAATGGTCAGGCGAAGCCAGACTGGCTGGCAAACCCCGAACAAATTAACGGCGGTTGGATCGAAGCGGGCGCCGCCTATGCCGCTTTGCTGGCCGGCGAGGCAAAGCCCGTGCAAAACTACCTCCAAGCGGTCCGGCGCCTCAAATTCCCCAAGTCCGCCGGGTTGCCCGGGTTCGAGTGGCCGTTCAGCGTCGCCGACGCTGGCTGGCTCTTGCAGACGTTGGATCAAATGCAATAGTTCGCACGACAAAGAGCCCGACAAACAGCCGGATCAATTTGGATTCGTTTCGACAATTTTTTCCCTTCCGCCGCTTCAAATCAGGGCGATTATCATTACTTCTGCCCACTTTACGAAAACAACCCAGCGATCAGGATCATTGTTATCGGGTGCCCGGTTTACTGGCCGGCAAACCATTCTGTGTCAATAGTGGCACTTACTCGGTTTAGCACGGAGGGCACTGAGGATTTCGCAGACGTTCGCAGAGTTAATCCCCGAACTCCGGAGTTGGGGAGCGCAACCGCCCCCGGGTGTGGCTGGACGCGCCCTCGCGGCCAACCGCTGGCGGATCCGGTCTTTACTGAAGTCGCTCACTTTTCGGTCGTCCGGAGTTTTCCGCGAGGGCGCGGAAAACAGCACCTGGGGCGCGTGTGCTCCCCATTCCATTTCGGAATTGGGGTTAATGCCTCGGGGTCCTCCGCGGTGATCCTTTGGGTCACCTACGATAAATACAACCGAAACGCACCACGACACCTTCAGACCGCATCTGCCCACATTATCTGCCACCAACAAAATGTTGACAGGTTTTTTGGCCTCTAAGCAGCCGTGATCCCTATCCGGTCCTAGCCCAGCTCCCCGAACCATTCGAGGGCGGCTTCTTCGACGGGGGATTCGTTGAGGCTCATGGCTTCGGTGGTTTCGGTTTCTTCGGCTTCGGCAGCTTCTTCAAGTTCTTCGTGACCTCATCAAAATCCGCATCCACGGAGCGCGCGTCACCCGCAGCAAGAGATTTGAATTTGTCGTATTCCAGCTCGGCTTTCGTCTGCGCCATCTCGTGCGAAATGCGCCCGGCATGGGTGAGAATGTCCCGGTCGTTCAAAGTCAGAAACCCGTTCAGCTTCTCGATCCAGTCCGCCATGTGCATCGGCACGCGGCGCATCGCTTGGCCTTGGGCAAAGATGAGGTATTGCTCCACCAAGTTGTTCAGCGCCGCCAGTTCCGGCTCGCTGAGGTAGTTCTGGGCGATGGCGACATCCTGTTTGCGAATCACCGCGCCGCGCCAGTTCGTCAGGCCGAGGTTTGGTTTGGTCGCGTCCACCCGCCCATGAACGATCTCCGCCGCCGTCTGCCCGGTGACCGCCCAATGCACCTTGTTCTGCACCGTCTTGAAAAACACGAGGCTCACCTCCTGCGTCGGGTCATAATCAATGCTCGTCGCGTAGATGTCCGTGATCTTCTGGTAGAACCGCCGCTCCGAGGTGCGGATGTCCTGAATCCGGCGCATCAGCTCCTCGAAATAATCGAAGGGTTGGTCGGGGTTCTTCAGCCGCTCATCGTCCATCGTGAAACCCTTCACGATGTATTCCTTCAACCGCTGCGTGGCCCAGATGCGGAAGCGCGTGGCCACCGCGCTTTTCACCCGGTAGCCGACCGAGATGATGGCATCCAGATTGTAGAAATTGGTCGCGTAACGCTTCCCATCGGCGGCAGTGGTAAAGAAATTCTTTACCACTGAAATTTCTCCCAGTTCACCTTCCTCAAAAATCTTTTTCAGGTGCTGACCGACATTCTGCTTCGAGGTCTGGAAAAGCTCCGCCATGTGCTGTTGCGTCAGCCAGACCGTCTCGCCTTCCAACCGCACATCAATCTTCAGCTTCCCGTCTTCCGCCTGATAAACGAGGAACTGTCCGCCGGGCGGCGGTGACTCTGGGTCTTTGCTCATGGTTTGGGTTCCTCGGTTTGAATTGACAAGGATTCCTTGACGGTTGCCCGGACAGCACAGCCTCGGTCTGCCCCAACGGGGCTGCATCCCTCAGCCCAGGGTTGCGAGGCACGAGCTACTCTGGGTGAATCGTGAACAAGGAGACCAACCCCAACGGGGTTGCATCCGCCGGCGCGGCGCGGGGTGACGCAACCCCGTTGGGGTTGGGGGAAAAAAATGCAACGCGTGACCCAGGGTAGCCTCGCGGACTCGGCAACCCTGGGCTGCATGACACAATCCCGTTGGGATTGGAAAACGCGGCGTCATCGGGCGGCCTCCCGTTTGGCTTCGAGCGCCGCCACGCTCAACTCCCCGCTCAACAGCTTCGGCAGCAGCATGTCGCGCAGGGTGGCGAGGGTGCGGGATTGGGTGCGGTTGGCTTCGGCTTGTTCAAAGAGCGGCGCGCAGGTGCGGTGGAAGGCTTCAAGAATTTTTGGCTCGTTCGGCACGGCGACTTTCATGGCTCCGATGATTTCGGGACGCACGGCGGGGTAGGCTCCGCCGTCGGCCATCTGGCCGAGGTGGTCGGAGACTTCTCGCTGGGTCATCGCGGCGTGGATGAATGACCACGGAGCTTTCGTCGGCGTGAGGACGGCGAAGCCGGTGGAGGCGACGCGATTCTCCGGAGGATTCAGCGCGAGGAAGTAGGAGCCGCGGTCGGGGCGGACGGTGGAGAGAACGGTGTCGCCGTGGCGCAAGCGGCGACGTGCCCGGCTGGGTTCTTCGCCTCGTGGGTAGATGGCGATGTTCGCGATGTTGCCGCGACTCACTTCGGAAATCTCGACGTATTCCAGTGTCTCCAAGTCATCGTTCTTGCCTAGCGGCCATGCGTTGATGGCGGAGACTTCTTCGATGGCAGCGTGACGCCAACCGACGGGAAGCAAACCGTCTTCGCCGTGCTCGAAGTGCTCGGGGAAGAGAGCGGCGATGGCGGGGTCGAGGCCGGCGGGGGGGCGGGCGTCGAGTTTGGCGCGGACGGGGTCGAAATCCACGAACCAGCTCTGGAACAGCGCCCGCGCCATCGCCTCCAGCG
>JAYTXL010000258.1:0-19910 GCA_043742955.1 Verrucomicrobiota bacterium
TGGCGCTGCGAGAATGTTGCTGGCTGTCCGGCACAGCTCATGCGGCGCGTGGAATATTTCGCCGCCCGCAAGGCGCTCGACATCGAATCACTGGGCGGCATCGTGGCCGAGAAACTGGTGGAGCGCGGCTTGGTGAAGGATCCGCTCGACTTGTTCGACCTCACGCTCGACAAACTGGGCAAGCTCAACCTCGGCACCGACGACGAGCCGCGCACCTTCGGCGAAAAGAACGCCACCAAAGTCCTGAAGGCGCTGGAGCGGGCCAAGACCGCCCCGCTGCACCGGTGGATTCAGGCGCTGGCGATTCCCGAAGTCGGCGAACAAACGGCATGGCAGCTCGCGCAAGTCCACCGTTCGATCGAGGAACTCGCCGCGTCCTCGGTGCTCCGTGACATCCGCTCCCTCGGCGACCAGGAAACCGAACGCGCCATCATCTCGCCCCGTTCCCGCAAGAATCCGCCGAAGGACGAGGCGGACAAGGTGCGTCGCGAAGCGCGCAACGCGGAACTCGCCGAAGCGATTGTCGCCATCGAGGCGCGCCTCAACCAAAGCGGAGCGAAGGCCAGACTCGCGGAAGTCGGCCCGGTCGCCGCCGCGTCGGTGCTGGATTATTTCGCGTCGGCCGGCGGAAAGAATGTTCTTCACCGGCTTCCCCAACTTGGGATTCATCCCGTCGGCACCGCGCCGAATGAGGAGAAGGCTGCGGTCGCGCGACCACTGGCCGGCAAAACCTTCGTGTTGACTGGCACGCTGCCCACGCTGTCGCGCGACGAAGCCTCGAAGCTTATCCGCGATGCCGGCGGCAGCGTCACGAGTTCAATGAGCAAAAATACGGATTACGTCCTCGCCGGTACCGAAGCCGGCTCGAAGCTGGACAAGGCGCAAAAGCTCGGGGTGAAGATTCTCGACGAGGCGCAGTTTCGGCGAATGTGTGAATCATGAATCCGAATCCAGAACCAGATCAACGTCCGGCAAATGAGTTGATCCGACTGGCGCTTGACGAGACTGAGGAGCAAACACGCTGGAACTTCGTCAGAGAATTGCAGCAGCGTTTCGATCACGATTTACTTCAGTCCGTGAGGTAGTTGGCCGGGAGCCCTAACCCGAAAGAGCGTGAATTGGCGGCTGAGATTCTTGGTCAAGGACGGAGGTTAAACAAATGTCTGACTGATGAATCGGGAGTGCTATGCTCTGATGATCCGTGCGCAATTGAGTCGATGATTGAGGTTTCGGCGAATCTCCATTTCTTGCAGGGGTAATCCAGAATTGGGCAAGCTGAAGGCTTTCCAGCCATTAGCCGGGGATTGAGCGAGTCCGCGAGCGACATCCCCGGTCAGAACGCAGATTCCATGCACCCTGGAGGGGTGCCAGAGCCCCATTCACCGAGCGTTGCGCCAATGTTTCACCCACCGCTGGCACCACTTACAGGGTGCGATTCCTCGTCGCTGAGATCCGGGGGTAGCGCTGCGGGCAACCCCCGGCTAATGGCTGGCAACCTTTCAGGTTGGCCGGGAAATGCACCGGCAAGAAAATGAGCTGCCGGCGAATGTTTTCTGGCGCTCGCTGACAGGCATGAAGCAACCGTCCCGCTACGCCCAATACCGGTAATTCACGTCGGGGAAAATATTGTCCATCCATTCCATTTTCAAGAGGCGCGTCTCGTCGAGGCCGGTGGCGGTGAGTTGGTCGTGCAGGGCAATGAAGCGGAGCAGGTGGTCCTTCACCCGTTTGCGCGCGTAGTCGGGACTGGTGCCGGTGCGGAGGATGAACGGCCAGTCGCTCGCCTGCGCCAG
The DNA here is from genome assembly GCA_043742955.1 of Verrucomicrobiota bacterium. Taxonomy (GTDB): domain Bacteria; phylum Verrucomicrobiota; class Verrucomicrobiia; order Limisphaerales; family JAYTXL01; genus JAYTXL01. The sequence continues at coordinate 1,794 of JAYTXL010000258.1, forward strand.
CAGCAGTTCGCGCGCGGCCTGATTGAGCGCGCGTTCGGTGAGGCCGCTGGCGTGCGGGAAACGCCGCGCCAGGTCCGTCATCCGCTCCTGCGCGATGTGGAGGTGCGGATATATCCACTCGTTGGTTTCGTTGAGCCAGAGTTTCCAATAACCCTCCTCGCCCCAGCTGGAGGCACCCGGCGTGGCGACTTGTTGCGTCGGTTGCGCGCGCAAGTATTCGCTCGGGGTGGTGAGCTTGAAGGTCTGCTGATCGTAATAGGCCTTGCGGATGAAGTAATCGAGGAACTCCGGCCCTTCATACCACCAATGCCCGAACAATTCGGCGTCATATGGCGAAAGCACCAACGGCGGACGTTCCATGATCCCGGCCAGTTTCTGCATCTGCTCGACGCGTGCCCCCAGAAAATGGCCGGCGTGCTCGGCGGCCACCGCGAGCGCGGCGTCGCGATCATAGATTTGCTTGTCCGGCGTGGCCCCGGTGATCTGAAAATATTTGATCCCCGTAAAGCCGCGCAGGCCGGGGTTGGGCAGATACGGTTTGACGTAATCGAAGTCCAGGTCGTAGCCGATGTCGCGATAAAAATCCCGGTAGCGCGGGTCGCCGGGATAGCCCTCGTGCTTGCTCCAGACCTGGCGCGCGGAATCCAGGTCCCGACCAAAGGCGGCGGTGCCGTTCGGGGTGAAGACGGGCGCGAAGACCCCGTAGCGCGGGCGCGGACGGGCATGCAGCAGGCCGTGGGTGTCGGTGATGAACCAGCGGATGCCCGCCTCCTGCAGCACCGCTTCGACACCCTCGACGTAGGCGCATTCCGGCAGCCAGATGCCGCGCGGATCGCAGCCGAAGCAACTGCGGTAATGATCGCGGGCGGTGAGGATTTGGGCGCGCACCGACGGGGTATGATTCAGTAGCGGCAGGAGTGCGTGGGTGGCGGCGCAGGTGATGATTTCGAGTTTGCCCTGCTCTTGGAATTTGCGGAACGCCCCGACGAGGTTGCGGCCGTACGTGTAATAGGTATCAAGAATTCCGGCGAACCGGTGGTGATACATCCAGGCCAGCTCGCGATAGTCGCTGTCCCAATGCGTGCGGTGGAGTTCCTTTTCCGCGAGTTCCATCAGGCCGTCCATGTGGCGCACGTAACGGTCCTGGAGCAGCGGGTCGAGCAGCATCGCGCACAGCGTGGGCGTGAGGGTGAGCGTGAGGCGCGTCTCCATTTTGTCGCGCAGCCAGCCATCCATGATTTGAATCAACGGGATGTAGGTCTCCGTGATCGCCTCGAAGAGCCAGTTCTCCTCCAAAAACCGGTCATGCTCCGGATGCCGGACAAACGGCAGGTGCGCATGGAGGACGATGGAAAGGTAGCCTGGAGTCATGGCTGACGGACCGATTCCACATTCAAGTGTTGCACCCTAGCATTTAACATAACGAAATGGAGCACGGGCCTGGCCCATGTAATCTCGCACTGACTTGTCCAAGTATTGCTGCCTAATCCGCTCCTCAGCTCTTTTCCCCTCGAATTCCCAACGGCCCGAACCCTTGAACTCGCTCGAATCTCTGGTGCGATATTTCAACGTGCCAGCCGGATGCCACGCAATGATGCGAAACACATCGCGAACGACTCCTTGATAGACTGCGATACCAAGTTCTGCTTTTTCTCGACGCGGACCGATTCTCCAAAACCCTTGCGTTGCCTCATACAGAGCCTCGGACCCCATATCGCTCCGGTAGAGTTGATTGATCTTGAAGAGAATTGCCGGGTGCAAAATCTCAACGTTTGTGGGTTTGTCCATTGAGTTCAAATCACGCCAGGTTGGCGGCCAACGGTGGCTTGAGCGAAGCATCCTGCGGGTGCACCCCCACGTCGCCGCGATATTCCGTGCCGCGGCTGAACTTCAACTCGGCCGCGCGTCCGTCCGTCTTGTCGGCGGAAACGGCGACGGCGGGCAGCTCATACTGTCCGTCCGGCAGCGCGAAACGGTAGCTGAAGCTGCCATCGGGCCGCAATTTGATGACGCGCCCGCCGATGGTCACTTCTGCGTCCGGCTCGGTCGCCCCGTAAATAATGAGCTCGGCATTGACGTTGAACCAAAATCCCTTGGTGCGATCTGCCCCGCCGCCAAAGGGGCTGCTGAGGCTTGACCCCGCGCCCGTCGGCGAGCTGGGCAGGGAGAGTTGGGCCGCCGTCTGGGAAGATATTTCTTTCACCAGCTGCCGGCGCACCAGCTCCGTGATTTCGAGTGAGCCGATCCACACCCGGCGCACCTCGTCCATGGAGATGGCTTCGGCCAGGGCGCGTTCCTGTGCGGGTGTCCAATGCGCCTCCGCGCCGACTGCTCGAGCCGGGCGGGCCGCGCCGGTGCCCGGGGCAGCTGCGGGGCGCGGGCTGGCTGAAATTCCCTGAATTTGTTGAATCACTTCCATCAAAGGGACGTTATCCAGGGCGGCGGCCTGAATGAGCGCCTGGAGTTGTTCGGGGGTGATGTTCGCGGGCAGGGTGGCAAACCGGACTGAGACATCGTCGGAAAGACTGTCGGGCGGGGTCAGGGTGACACCGGAGGTGGCGATGGTGTTCCATTGTTTCTTGCGCGAGTAATAGCCGAGTTCAGCCACGAACTTGGCGTCCGCGCGGCCGACGTGGATAAACCAGTTGCGCGATTCCGGATGCACGTGCACTTCCGTGAAGGGCGGGCCGGAAATCCGGTTGAGATGCACGCGGAGCACCAGGTGGCGATCGAGCGACAGGGCGTTATACTCTTTGAGCTGTGCCCGGGTCAGATCCCAGTGGGCGTAGAGCCAATGCGGGTCGCGGGCGGTGAGCAGCAACGATTTGGTGCCGTAGGCTTCGGGGAGCTCGCCCGTTTCGGCCGCTTGGCCCGACTGCGCCGCGGGCGGTGTGGGGCCGAGAGCGTAGCGCTGTCCCGGACCGCTGGCGACTGCCACGGAGGGGGCGTCGTCTTCCAACAAAATGGGGGGGATGGCCAAGGCTTTCTGCTTCGGCAGCGCTTTCGCAGGAGCCTTTCGCCCGGAGCTTTTGCCGGACGGTGGCCGGGATGGGGACGCTTTCCGGGGAGATTTGACGGCCTTTTTCAAAGGTTTCTTTGCGCTTTTCATAAGGTCTTGGAATCCGTGGGATGGAGTAGTTACGACCTGTAACGACACGACCTTACGTCCAAACAAAGCTGACGTGCAACGGAAAACATGTTGGAAAACTTATTTGCCATCATGACCGGGGCGCAGCCTGACTCTGCGCCGCTACCGATCTTGGCCCGGGCCAAGCGCGAGGAAGGGTTTGCGCGCAGCTTGCGGCGCGGGAAAATGAGTGGGTGCGGCGTGAGCGCGGTTACAGCGACGCCAGGATTTGTTCCGCTGCGGCGCGCGGGTTTCCGGCGGCATAAATCGGGCGGCCGATAACCAGCCAATTCGCGCCGGCCGTGAGCGCTGCTGCGGGCGTGAGCGTGCGCTTCTGGTCGTCCGCCTGACTGCCGGCGGGACGGATGCCAGGCGTGATCAATTGCATTTCTGGAAGCAGTTGGTGGAGTGGAATTATTTCCAACGGGGAACAAACCAATCCGCGCAGGCCGGCCTGCGACGCCAGCAGGGCCAAACGCTCGACCTGTCGCGCCACGTCGGCCGGCAGCCCGACTTCGGCCAGATCGTCACCCTGCATGCTGGTCAATACCGTCACGCCGAGCACCAGCGGTGCCGGTCGGTCCAGTCGCTGTGCGGATTCCTGTGCCGCCTGCTCCGCCGCCCGCATCATGGCGGAGCCGCCACTCGTGTGGACCGTGAGCATTTGCACGTCCAGTTGCACTGCGGCCGCGACGGCTTTGGCCACGGTGTTGGGAATATCGTAAAATTTCAGGTCGAGGAAAACCGATGCGCCCAGGGCGCGCAGGCGCCGCACCACTTCGGGCCCGGCGCTGGTGAACAGTTCCTTACCCACCTTGAACGTGGTGATTACCGGGATGAGTTGGCCAGCTAGTTTCAGCGCGTCGTCCAGGCGCGGGACATCCAGCGCAACGATGATTGAATTGTTCATCGGGCCCATTGAAGCACGAACCCGCGCGCGGTGTCATCCGAAAGCTAACCGCCACGCGCCTTGACGCATGGCCCGGAGGCTGCGAGCTTCACCCTGCTTGGCGTCCGTGGAAACCCCGCCCGCGAAGGGCGATCTCTTCGCCGCAGTTGCTCAAACCTCCGCCGTGCAGGAACTGCGTCGGCGCGTGGAGAAGGGCGGAGCATGGTCGGGGGGCGGTTTTTGTCCGGCGGTGCAGCCTTATCTCGCCGTGCTGTTGCAGCGGCTTTTTCCGCAGCGGCCCATCGTGGTCGTCACCGATGGATTGAAGACCCAGGAGGGTTTTCAGCAGGACATGGAGACGTGGCTTGCGGAAAGTCGAGGGTGGAAGATTGAAGGTCGAAAGCCCGACCCGCCGGCACACTCCGTCGTTGAGCCAAACCCTGGGGCCGCGACTTCCGGCCCGCGACCGCTTTTCTTTCCTGCCTGGGAAATCCTCCCGCATGAGTCCAAACTGCCCCACGCCGATGTCATTAGTGAGCGCTTGGAAACGCTCGTTGCGCTGGCTTCCCCGGCCGCGAATTCCCCGCTGCCCGCGGCCCTTATCGTCACGACGGTGGTGGCGCTGACGCAGCGCACTTTTCCTCCCGGGGCGATCGCCGCGCGCACCCGGACGTTGCGTCGCGGTGATCGCCTCGACCCGCTCGACCTGGTCGAGTGGTTGGAGGCCCAGGGTTACGAACCGGAGGCGCAGGTGACCCGGAAAGGAGAGATCGCCCTGCGCGGTGGGATTCTGGATGTCTTCCCGCTCATCAGCCCCTGGCCGGTGCGCCTGGAATTTTTTGGCGACGAACTTGAATCCCTGCGGCATTTCGATCCCCAGACGCAAATCTCGCGCCACGAGATCGTCGCGGTGACGCTGCCGCCCGCTGGAGAATTGGGCATTTTAAAGCGTCATGTGGGCGAAGCGGTAGCCGCCGGCTTTAGCTTGCGCGGGGGTGTGGAAGGTGCGAAAGGGGAGGAAGCGGGCCGGCCGGGACGCAACCTGAAGGTTGCGGCTACACCAGTGTTGGCTACGCCGTTACTGGCGACGCTCCTCGATTACTTGCCGCGCGAAACCATCTTCCTGCTCTGCGATCCGGAATCGCTCAGTGAGCACGCGGATGCTTATGCTGCGCAAGTGCCCGAGGGTGATTCGTTCTTCATCCCGTGGGAGGAATTGTACGCCGATATTTTGCAACGGGGCCTGGCCGCGCTTTTGGTTTCCGATGCGGAGGATGGTGAAGCTGGTCCGGAAGGCTCCGAGCCGCCCACGCCCTCCCGTCTCCCGTCACACTTCTCCTCGCTGGACGCCCTGCGACCGGTCGGGGGGCGCACGCCGGACCCGCTGATTGCAGAGGCGCTGCGGCGCGAGTTTTTTGCGCAGCTTCACCGTTGGCTGCGGCAGGGCTTTGCCGTGCATGTTTTCTGCAACACCGACGGCGAGCGGCAACGGTTCGAGGAGATTTGGGAGGAGCTGGGTCTGGGTTCTGACGTTTCGGTTCCGGGGGCGGAAGCGGGCCACCCCGGACATCAGACCTCCGACCCCCGACCTCTAGTCCACCTTGGCTCGCTCGCCTGCGGGTTCTGGTGCGCGGAGGCGAAGCTGGCGGTCGTCACCGACGCCGAGATCTTCGGCCGATACCGGGTGCAACGGCCACGGCGGCTCAAGTCGCCCCACGCCGTCGCCACCCGGTCGGCGCTGGATATTGACTTCGGGGAATTGGAAGAAGGCGATTATGTTGTCCATTTGCAGCACGGCATCGGGCGCTATCGCGGATTAAAAATGCTGGCCTCGACATCCCGAAAAAGTGCGCTGGACGCCGGCGAATCAGGTGGAGGGCAAACGGATGAGGCCGGGCAGGAATGCCTGGTAATTGAATATGCCGCGAACGAACCCGGGCAACCGCCGCCGCGGCTGTATGTGCCGCTGACGGAATCGCATTTGATTGGCAAGTATGTGGGCGCGGGCAAGGCGCGTCCGCCGCTCAATGCCCTGGGGGGCGGGCGGTGGGCCAAGGCCAAGGCCCACGCCGAGAAGTCCGTGCGCGATCTGGCGGCGGATTTGCTCAAGATCCAGGCGGCGCGCGCGGCGCAGGCGGGTCATGCCTTTGGGGCTGACACGCCGTGGCAGCGCGAGTTTGAAGGATCCTTTATCTATGAAGAAACGGTCGACCAGGCGCGGGCCATCCGGGAGGCCAAGGCGGATCTGGAGTCGCCCAAGCCGATGGACCGCCTGGTCTGCGGCGACGTGGGCTACGGCAAGACCGAAGTGGCTATTCGGGCGGCGTTCAAGGCGGTGATGGGCGGCAAGCAGGTGGCGATCCTGGTGCCGACCACGATTCTCGCCCAGCAACACTTCAACACCTTCCGCGAGCGCATGGCGGATTACCCGGTGCGGGTCGAGCTGCTTTCCCGATTCCGGACGCGGCGCGAGCAACTGGCGGTGATTGGCGACCTGGCGACCGGTGCCGTGGACATTGTCATTGGCACCCACCGGCTCGTGCAGGCGGACATTGCGTTCAAGGATCTGGGGCTGGTGGTGGTGGACGAAGAGCAACGCTTTGGGGTGGTGCACAAGGAGCGGTTCAAGCAACTCCGCCAGCTGGTGGATGTGCTTACCCTCAGCGCCACGCCGATCCCGCGCACGCTTTATCTCGCGCTGACCGGCGCCCGCGACATGAGCACCATCCAGACGCCGCCGCACGACCGGTTGCCGGTGGAAACCATGGTCACCCAATACGACGAGCGGCTGATTCGCGACGCCATCCAGCGCGAGCTGAACCGCGGCGGCCAGGTCTATTTTTTGCACAACCGGGTGATGACCATCGGGGCGATGAAGCAGAAGCTCGCCCTCCTGTTGCCCAAGGCGCGCGTTGTGGTGGGGCATGGCCAGATGGATCCGGATGAATTGGAGGAGGCGATGACGAAGTTCGTGAACGGCGAGGCGGACGTGCTGCTCTCGACCAGCATTATTGAGAGCGGCCTCGATATTCCCAACGCGAACACCATCATCATCGATCGCGCCGATCGCTTTGGCTTGAGCGAACTTTACCAGCTGCGCGGGCGGGTGGGCCGCTACAAACACCAGGCGCATGCCTACCTGCTGTTGCCGCGCCACGCGAGTTTACTGGCCGATGTCCGCAAACGGATGAGCGCCATCAAGCAATATTCGACCCTCGGCAGCGGTTTTAAAATCGCCATGCGGGATCTTGAAATCCGGGGCGCGGGAAACCTGCTGGGCGCGCAGCAGAGCGGCCACATCACGGCGGTGGGTTTTGAACTTTACTGCCAGCTGCTCAAGCAGAGCGTCGCGGCGCTCAAGGGGGAAAAAGTGAAGCCGCGCGTCGAAGTGGCGTTCCGGCTGGATTTTCTCGCGCTGAATCCGGGGGAGGAGACCGCCCCGGCGCGTTCAAAATTCAAAATTCAAAATTCACAACCGGAGCCGGCGGGTGTGAGTGTGCCGCGCGAAGTGGCCACCTATGTCAGCCGGAAGCCGGACGAAGGATCCCCCTCCGGCTCGGGAGCGCCAGCGGTGGACCTCGGCCGGGCCGCCGCGTATATTCCGCATGGCTACATCAGCGAGCCCCAGCAGCGCATTGAGTTTTATCGCAAGCTGGCCCAGGCGACGGACAAGGCTTGTCTGGACGGGTTGCGGGCCGAGTTGCGTGATCGTTTCGGTCCGTTTCCGGCCGGGGTGGATCTGCTGCTGCTGGCCGGCGAGTTGAAAATCCTCGCGAGCCAACGGGGGATTACGACGATCGAGACAAAGGGGGACAAGCTTATGATCACCCGCCATGGCGATTATCTGACCTTGGGCGGAAAGTTTCCCCGGCTGATGAAGCCGCAGGCCAAGGCGCGTTTGGGCGAGATCAGGAAGCTCCTGCTGGCGCTGTGAAGGGTGGCGGAGGGGGCGGGCTTCCGCTAAAAAATCACCTCGCAAATCAGCGGCCGGTTGGACGGCGGACCCGCGGCGATTTCAAACGCATTTTTCAACCGGCCAGCGGCGGTTTGCGCCGCCTCCCGGGAGTGGGCGTGCACGCGCCCCAGCACCGTGCCGACCGAGCAGGCGTCGCCCGGTTTGGCGAGGTGGTCGATCCCGACCTCGTGGTTGAGCCGGGTTTCTTTGGTCAACCGGCCGCCGCCGAGATCACGCACGATTTCTCCGATGAGCCGGGCATCGCAGCGCGTAATGAAACCGGGACGATCAGACGGCAACGCCACCACCACCGGGGCGGTGTGATCGCGCGCGAGCTTGCGATCAAAGGCGGCGATATCCGCGCCCTGAGCGGTGAGGAGCTCCGTCCACTTCTGGCGGGGTTCTCCGGAGGCGAGGCAGGCGGCGGCGTGCGCTCGGGCTTTTTCCGGATCCGGGATTTGGCCGGTCTGGACGAGCAGCGAAGCGGCGCATTCGAGGACGAGGTGTTGCAGATCCGCCGGGCCACGGCCTTCGAGGCAGGCGACCGACTCCTTCACTTCGAGCCAGTTGCCGACGCTGCTGCCGAGGGGCGTGCTCATGTCGGTGAGCAACGCGCGGGTTTTCACGCCGCATTCATTGGCGAGCGTGACGATGGCGTGGGCCAGTGCGCGCGCCTGCGCCTGCGTTTGCATGAAGGCGGCCCTGCCAAACTTCACGTCCATGACCAACGCGTGCAACCCTTCGGCCAGTTTCTTGGAAAGAATGGACGAGGTAATGAGGGGGATGCTGGGCACGGTGCCCGTCACGTCGCGCAGGGCATAGAGCCGCCGGTCGGCGGGAACCATCTGGGCCGTCTGACCGGCCAGGCAACAGCCGATGGTTTGCACCTGGGAAACCATCTGGCCAGCGGTGAGGGCGGTGATGAATCCCGGAATGGACTCGAGCTTGTCGAGCGTGCCGCCCGTGATGCCAAGGCCGCGCCCGGATATCATCGGCACGCGAAAACCCAGGCAGGCGAGCAGCGGCGTCAGCGGGAGCGAAACTTTGTCGCCGACGCCGCCGGTGGAATGTTTGTCCACGAGCGGTCGCGGATCGTCGGGGAAGGTCAGCACGTCGCCGGAATCGCGCATCGCCAGTGTCAGCGCGCGGGTTTCGGCCGGGTTCAAGCCGCAGAAATAGACCGCCATGAGGAAGGCGGCCAGCTGATAATCGGGGATTGTCCCGGCGGTACAGCGGGCGATGATTTCCTGAATCTGGTCAGTGGCCAGCGGCGTGCCGTCGCGCTTGGCTTCGATCAAGGAAAGGAAGTTCATGAAAGCACAGGTTCCTCTTCCAGCGGTGTTCCGGCATCCGCTGGGTTTTCGGCGCGACGTTGAAAACGACCCGTGAGATGCCGCTGCTATCCGACAAATTTCTTCGCCACGATGGTCGCGTTGTGGCCGCCGAAACCGAAGGAATTGTTGACGATCGCGTTCACCGTCATTTCGCGGGCGGTGTTGGGAACATAATCCAGGTCACACTGCGGATCGGGATTTTCGTAGTTGATCGTCGGCGGAACCACGCTGGTCTGGATGGCCTTGCAGCAGACCGCCATTTCCACCGCTCCGGCCGCGCCGAGCATGTGGCCGGTTGCCCCCTTGGTGGAGCTGACGGCGAGTTTCCGGGCATGGTCGCCGAAGACCGACTTGATGGCCATCGTCTCGCAAATGTCACCTTGCGGAGTGGAGGTGCCGTGCGCATTGATGTAGGAAATGTCAGTGGTATTCAACCCGGCGGCCCGGAGGGCCATCTTCATGCAGCGCGCCGCGCCTTCACCGCCGGGGGACGGCGAAGTGATGTGGTTGGCATCGGCGGTGTTACCGTAGCCCACCACTTCGCAATAGATTTTCGCGCCGCGCGCCTGGGCGTGTTCGAGTTCTTCGAGCACCAGGACGCCCGCGCCCTCGCCCATGACAAAGCCATCGCGTCCGGTGTCGAACGGGCGGGAGGATCGTTGGGGTTCCGCGTTGCGGGTGCTCATCGCGCGCATCGCACAAAATCCGCCAATGCCGAGGGGCACAATGGTGGCCTCGGTACCCCCCGCAAACATCACCTGCGCGTCGCCCATCTTGATGGTGCGCCAGGCTTCCCCCAATGCATGGGTGCTGGTGGCGCAGGCGGAGCAAGTGGCGACATTGGGGCCGCGCAGCTGGTGATAAATGGAAAACATGCCGGACGCCATATTCAGGATGAGCATCGGGATCATGAAGGGCGAGACGCGGCCGGGGCCTTTGGCGAGCAGGATTTTGTGCTGCTCCTCGGTCGTGTGGAGGCCGCCGATGCCGGACCCGATGAACACGCCGATTTCGTCGCGATTTAATTTATCCAGGTCCATGCCGGAATCCCGGAGGGCCTGGTAGCCGGCGAACACACCAAACTGGGTGAAACGGTCGGTGCGGCGGATTTCTTTGGGGGAGGGAAAGGCGGGGCCAGGATTAAAGTCCTTAACTTCGGCGGCGATCTGGCAATCGTACGCGGAGGCATCAAAGAGGGTTATCTGGTCGATCCCGCACTGGCCGGCGAGCAGATTCTGCCAAAGAGTGTCGATGTCGTGGCCGAGCGGTGAGATAACCCCCAACCCGGTGATGACCACTCTTCGTTCCGACCAATTGGTGCCCATAAAGAAAACGGGGCAGCACGACTGACCACAGCCTGGCTGCCCCGAAAATTGACTGCGGGATTACTTTTTGCTCTCTTCGATGTATTTGTTTACATCGCCCACGCTCTGGAGTTTTTCCGCTTCTTCATCGGGGACTTCGATCCCAAACTCCTCTTCCAAAGCCATCACGAGTTCGACCGTGTCCAGGGAATCCGCCCCCAAATCCTCAATGAATTTGGCGTCCGGAGTGACCTGATCCGCGTTCACGCCGAGTTGCTCGACGATGATGTCCTTAACTTTTTGTTCGATTGTTTTTTCAGCAGCCATGATATCTTAATAATTTTGTCAGTGTGTCTAAGCGACGTGTTTAAAAGCGTCAAGCCCGGAATAAGAAATTAAATCCATTCGTCCGCACAGGGTTTGGCCCTCGCCGACGCGGGTTTGATTTCGCATTCACCGTGCACTGTCTAGCGAGGCATTCAATGCCTGTCCAGCACTGATTTACATCACCATGCCGCCATCCACCGTGAGAACCTGTCCGGTGATGTAGCGCGCCGCCGGGCTGGCCAGAAACAAGGCGGCTTGAGCGACGTCCTCGGGCTGGCCGAGACAGTTCAGGGGGATTTGTTTGAGCAGCTCGGCCTTCGTTTCCGGTTTAAGAACCGCGGTCATGTCCGTTTCGATGAAACCCGGTGCCAGCGCGTTGACGGTGATGCCGCGGGACGCCAGTTCACGGGCGATCGATTTGGTGAAGCCAATCAGGGCTGCCTTGCTCGCCGCATAGTTGCACTGGCCCGCGTTGCCGATCAGGCCGATGACCGAGGCGACGTTGAGGATGCGGCCCGAGCGCTGCTTGATGAAGCTGCGCGCAAAGGCCTTCGTGAACAAAAAGGCGCCCTTCAAATTCGTGTTCAACACCGTGTCCCAATCCTCCTCGCTCATCCGCATCAGGAGGCCGTCGCGAGTGATCCCGGCGTTGTTCACGAGAATATCCACCCGGCCACACCCGGCGAGGATCTGTTCACCGGCGGCGGCCACGGCGACGGAGTCCGAAACGTCGACGGCATGAGCCCAAGCCCGGCGGCCCAGCGCCCGGATTTCGAGCGCCACCTTCTCGGAGTTTTCGGCCGTGCGCGAGACACAGACAACATCCGCGCCCGCCGCGGCAAATTTCAAGGCAATGGCGCGACCGATGCCGCGGCCGGCGCCGGTGACGACGGCAATTTGATTGGCAAGTTGGCTCATACTTTTATCAAGCTTTGGGCAGAGTTTGAAGAATGAAAAGATTTTTCAGCCAAAGACTGGTTGTGAATGCTGAGCTACGAATTCCACGGCGGGACGCGAATTAAAAATGAGCCCGTGCATATTCGTGGAATCCACGTCTGCTTTAGTTCGGTATTCCATCGGAGGCTAAAGAGCTTTTGCGGTGGCTTCCAGGCTCGCCGCGTCCGCCACGCTCAAAATTTGTGCGCCCTTGTCGATGCGCTTCATGAAACCGCTCAGGGCGGTGCCCGGACCGAGTTCGATGAAGCGCGTGAAGCCTTGGGCCAGCAAGTGGCGCATCGACGCTTCCCAGCAAACGGAGGAGGTGACCTGTTCGACAAGCCGCCGTCGAATGTCCGCCACGCCGCCGTGTGGTTGCGCGGTGACATTTGCGATGACCGGCACGACCGGCGGGTGGAGGTCAGGAAGGGCGAGGGCCGCTTGCAGCCTGGGCTGGGCGCTGGCCATGAGGCGCGAGTGATAGGCGCCCGCCACGCTGAGCGGCAGGGCGCGCTTCGCTCCCCGGACCCTGGCCAGGTCGCAGGCCCGGATGATATTTTCGGCCGCACCGGAAATCACGAGCTGGCCCGGGCAATTCAAATTCGCCAGTTCCACACCGGTCTCGGTGCAGAGCGCACGGGTCGGCGCCTCGTCCAGACCAATGATCGCCGCCATGCCGCCGCGGGTCATTTCACAAGCTTCCTGCATGAATCGCCCCCGCTGGCGCACAATCTGGAGGCCGTCCTCGAAAGACAGCACGCCCGCCGCCGTGAGGGCGGTGAATTCGCCGAGGGATAGACCGGCAGTGGCGTCGAAGGCCAGGGCTGGCACGCGTTCCTGGAGCAATCGGAAAGCGACCCAGCTGATGAGGAAAATTCCGGGCTGGGCATTTTCCGTCCTGGTCAAGTCCGCCTCCGGTCCGTGAAAGCAAATGTCGGCGAGATCGTAGCCGAGAGCGGTATTGGCGCGGTCAAAAAGCGCCCGGGCGGTCGGAAATTGCTCCGCCCAATCCTTACCCATGCCGACGGCCTGGGCGCCCTGGCCGGCGAACAACAATGCAGTTTTGCTCATAAATTGAGGCTGACTAAACACGAAGCGCGGCGGCGGGGAAAGCCCAGTTTTTGCGGCCGGGCTGCTTGGGTGCAGGGTGGGGGGCGTTCATAAATCCTTGGTCGGACCGTGCCACCGGAGGGGCAGGCCTTAACAGTGGGCACGCGGATTGAATTTTTACGACTCGCCCCTTGCCACTCGCGACACTTTGAGGCTTACTTTGCGCGATTTGAATTTTCCGTGACTTGATGAACACTGAACTCCTGACCAAAGCCAAATCGCTCGGTTTTTCCGACCGGCAGATCGCCCACCTGACCGGCACGACGGAGGACGCCATCCGCGCCGAACGCAAACGTATCGGGTTGGTGCCCAGTTACCGCCTGGTGGACACGTGCGCTGCGGAATTTGAAGCCTACACCCCGTACTATTATTCCACTTACGACCGGGGCGATGACGAGGTGACGCCGTCCGCCACGAAGAAGGTGATGATTCTGGGCGGCGGTCCGAACCGCATCGGTCAGGGAATCGAATTCGACTATTGCTGTGTTCATGCCGCCTTCGCCCTGAAGGAGGATGGTTTCGAGACGTTGATGGTGAATTCCAACCCGGAGACCGTTTCCACGGATTATGACACGAGCGACAAACTGTTTTTCGAGCCGCTCACACTGGAAGACGTGTTACACATCTACGAACGGGAGCAATGCTGGGGGGCCATCGCGCAATTCGGCGGGCAGACGCCCTTGAATCTCGCCCTCGCGCTGCAGAAGAACGGGGTAAATATCATTGGCACCTCGCCGCAGAGCATTGAGGTGGCCGAGGATCGCAAGCTTTTCGCCGCGATGCTGCGCAAGCTGGAAATTCCACAGCCGCCCAACGGTCTGGCGACGAACGAGGCCGAGGCGCTCGAAGCCTCCAAGAAAGTTGGCTATCCCGTGCTCGTGCGGCCCAGCTTCGTGCTGGGGGGGCGGGCGATGCAAATAGTTTATTCTGATGCCGAGCTTTCGCATTACATGAAGTTTGCCGTGGAGGCTTCGCCCGAGCGGCCGGTGCTGGTGGATAAATTTCTCGAGGACGCGACCGAGGTGGACGTGGATTGCATCACGGACGTGGGCCAGTTCAAGAATCCGGCGGAGGGGACGATTGTCATCGGGGGCATGCTCGAGCACATTGAGTTTGCCGGGGTGCATTCCGGCGACGCCGCGATGGTGCTCCCGCCGCACACGCTTTCGGAAAAGGTCAAGGCCACCATTCGCGATTACACCCACCAGATGGCGCGCGAATTAAAAGTCATCGGGTTGATGAACGTGCAATACGCTGTGAAAGGCGACCTCGTGTATGTGCTGGAGGTGAACCCGCGCGCCTCGCGCACGGTGCCCTTTGTGAGCAAGGCCATTGGCTTCCCGCTCGCGAAGCTGGCGGCCAAAGTCATGGCGGGAAAAACCCTGAAGCAGCTTGGGTTCACCGAGGAGATCTGGCCAAAATATTGGGCGGTGAAGGAGTCGGTTTTTCCATTCAACAAATTTGTGGGCCAGGATATTTTGCTTTCGCCCGAGATGCGTTCGACCGGCGAGGTGATGGGCCTGGATGCCGACCTCGGCATCGCCTACGCCAAATCGCAGATGGCCGCCAACGCCCCGCTGCCGATGCAGGGCCGCGTGTTCATCAGCGTCAGCGATCTGCACAAGGGCGAAGCGGCGGCCGTCGGGAAGCTTTTTGCCGACCTTGGTTTTGAATTGACCGCCACGAACGGGACCGCCGCCGTGCTGGAGCAGGCGGGCCTGAGGGTGCGGCGCATTTTCAAATTGGCCGAGGGCCGTCCGAACGCCCTCGACCTGCTCAAGAACCGGGAAATCCACCTGGTGATCAACACGCCCGCTGGAGCCTCGCCGCGGGCCGACGAGGTGAAGATTCGAACCACCGCTGTTTACACCGGCACGCCGATTATGACAACCATCAGCGGCGCGAAGGCCGCCGCCCTGGGCATCGCCGCGCTCAAGCGGAGCGGCTACGAAGTCCGCACGGTGCAGGAGTATCATTGAAGCCTGCGGATGCCGGTATCCGCTGGGGCTCCGGTTGCAAAGTCAAGCTTGTGCGCTCGCGCAGGGCCGGATTATGTTCTCCGGAAATCACCAGTGAATTCTATGAAGCGTTTTTCCCGGCCCGCTTATCACTCCGTATCCATCGCATTGATGGCCACCGGTCTCACGCTGGCCGCTGCGGATCCGCCGCCGCGCTTTTCACCAGACGTCGAACGCTACCTCAAGACGTTCAAGAGCGGTGGCGCGCTGACCGACGTCTCTCCGCCGCTGACCCCCGCGGAGACGATCAAACATTTTAAAATCGGCGCCGGTCTCCAACTGGAGGTGGTCAGCGCCGAACCGGTGATCCGCCAGCCGCTTAACATGAACTTCGATGAGCGGGGCCGGCTCTGGGTGGTGCAGTACCTCCAATATCCGTTTCCCGCCGGATTGAAGGTCGTAAAGTACGACCAGTATTTGCGCGCCGTTTTTGACAAAGTCCCGCTGCCGCCGCCGAATCATTTCAAGGGCGCCGACCGCATCACCATTCTCGAAAGCACGCGCGGCGACGGTGTTTTTGACAAGGTGAAGGATTTTGTCTCCGACCTCAACATCGCCCGTAGCGTCATCTCCGGCCGTGGTGGCGTGTGGATTTTGAATCCACCCTACCTGCTCTTTTACCCCGATAAAAACCGCGACGACATCCCGGACGGTCCGCCCGAGGTGGCGCTCAGCGGCTTTGGTCTTGAAGACACGCACAGCGGTGCGAACAGCCTTCTGTGGGGCCCGGACGGCTGGCTTTACGGCGCGCATGGCAGCACCTGCACAGCGGACATCAAGGGTATCAAATTTCTCGGACAGGCGATCTGGCGCTATCATCCGGTGACCAAGGCATTTGAAGTTTTTGCCGAGGGCGGCGGCAACACGTACAGCCTGGAATTCGACGCGCATGGCCGCACGTATTCGGGCAGCAACTACGGCGAGACGCGCGGCCTGCATTACGCGCAAGGGGGTGCCTACATCAAGGGTTGGGGCAAGCACGGACCGCTGATGAATCCGTACTCCTTTGGTTGGTTTGAACATATGCCGAACAAGGGTTTCAAGCCGCGTTTCCCCCAGACCATGATCATTTACGAAGGCGGCGCGATTCCGGCTTACGAAGGCCAGATCATCGCCGGCATGGCCCTCGTCAACCGGGTGCAGGCCTCGAAGATGATCCGCGACACCTCGACGTGGCGCACGGAGGACACCGAGGCCATCGTGCTTACCGATGATCGCTGGTTCCGTCCCGTGGACACCAAGGCCGGCCCCGACGGCGCGGTTTATCTGGCCGATTGGTATGACAGCCGGCTCAGCCATCTTAATCCGAACGACACGTGGGACAAGGAACGCGGACGCATCTACCGGCTCTCGGCCGTGGGTGCGAAGCCGGTAAAATCGTTCGACCTCGCCAAACTGAATACCGACGAGCTCATCAAATACTTTTCGCACCCGAATAAATGGTTTCGCCAGGCCGTGCTCCGCATCTTCCACGATCGCCACGACGCGAAGGCCGTTCCCGGGTTGCGCAAACTGGTGGAACAAGAAACGGGCCAGGTGGCGCTCGAAGCCTTTTGGGCGGTGAACGCCAGCGGCGGATTCACCGATGAATTTGCGCTCCAGACGTTGAGCCATCCGAATTTGTTTGTCCGCTATTGGACGGTGCGACTCATCGGTGATTCGAAGAAAATCTCGCCGTTGCTCCAGAAAAAACTTACCGATCTGGCGCGCACCGAACCCGATGCACAAGTCCGCAGTCAGCTCGCCAGCTCCTGCAAACGGATCCCGGCGAAGGACGCGCTTCCCATCGTTCGCGAACTATTGGTCCACGCCGAAGACGAGCAGGATACGCACATCCCCTTGCTCCTCTGGTGGGCTATTGAGAGCAAGTGCGGACCGGACCGCGATCAGGTGCTCGCCCTGTTCCGCGAGTCCTTTTTGTGGCAGACGCCGATCGTGAGCAAAGTCATCATCTCACGGCTGGGCCAGCGCTATACGGCGGAGCGAAGCGAGGCCAACCTGAACACCGCCGCCGAATTGCTCGGAATGGCCTCGTCTCCGCGCGACGTGGACGAGTTGGTGCGGGGCATGGAGGAAGGGTTGCAGGGCGACGCCGTGAAGTCCGTGCCCGCCGCGATGCAAAAGCGCGTGGCGGAGATTTGGGACAGCCGGCCGAAAAATCCCACCCTCATCAGCTTCGCCGCGCGGCTGGGCCACGACGCGGCCGCCAGCGCCGCGCTCGAAATGCTCCAGGGTGCAAACACGCCCGAGGCACAGCGCAAGAAGCTGGTGACGTTGCTGGCGGAACGACGGGTTGTCGCTGCCGTGCCGGTTTTGCTGGATCTGTTACGGAAGGAAAAGAGCGATGCTTTCCGGCTCGACGTGTTGAACAGTCTCCAGCGGTTTGGCGATGAGCGAATTGCGCAAACCGTGCTGGAGCTGTATCCCGGCCTGAGCGGTCCGTTGCGTGATCTTTCGCGCAGCGTCCTGTGCAGCCGTGCGAACTGGTCGCGCCTTTTGCTGGAGGCGGTGGCGAAGGGCGCGATTGCTAGGGAGCAAGTGCCGGTGGCGAATCTGCTCGCCATCCAGAGCCATCATGATGCGCGCTGCGACGAGTTGATCAAGCAACACTGGGGCAATCTCAAGCAAAGCTCCGCAGAAAAAGACCAGCAGATCGCATCCGTGCGCAAGCTGCTCGCCACCGGCAAGGGCGATCCGCAGGCGGGCCGGGCGTTGTTCCAGCAAAGCTGCGCCGCCTGCCACACGCTGTTCGGTGAGGGCGGCAAGATCGGCCCGGAACTGACCGGCTACGAGCGCGACAACCTTGATTTCCTGCTGCCAGCGATCATTGATCCGAGCCTGGGCGTCCGCGAAGAATTTACCACCTTCAACCTCACCACCAAGGACGAACAATCCCTCACGGGTTTTCTCCTGGAGAACCAACCGAAATCCGTGACCATGATGGACACGACGGGAAACAAACTGGTCATCGCCCGCGAGCAAATCCAATCGCTCCAGGCTTCGGCGCTCTCGCTAATGCCCGAGGGGCTGTTGGATACGTTCAGGGAGCAACAGATCCGCGACCTGATCAGCTACGTCACCCAGAAAAAGTGAGCCGTTCGCACGCGGTGATCCCCC
>JAYTXL010000259.1:0-2930 GCA_043742955.1 Verrucomicrobiota bacterium
TGAAGCATGTTGTCTTTGCGTTGGCTTCTGGTTGCGTCGGTCTTCTTACTCAATGGTTGCGCCATCTCGGAATTTCCCGGGTTTGGATCTCGCGCCACCGGGCCGGCATCCATCGTCATCGATTTGACCACGCAACGCGCCTACCTCTACAAAGGGGGGACACTTGTTCTGGAATCCCCGGCCTCGACCGGACGCGAAGGTTACGCCACCCCGACGGGTAAATTCCGGATCATTCAGAAGGATTTGAATCACCAGTCGACGCTTTATGGCGAGTATGTGGCGAACGGGAACGTGATCATTCCGGGCGTGGATGTCCGCAAGCAGCCGCGTCCGCCCGGCACGACGTTTGAAGGCGCGCCGATGCCGTATTTCCTGCGAATCGTTGGGGCCGTCGGACTCCATGCGGGCCAGGTGCCCCGCTACCCGGCGTCGCATGGTTGTATCCGGTTGCCCAACGCCAAGGCCCGGCGCTTCTTCGACGCCGCCAAGGTTGGCACACCGATCACCATCCGACGGTGACCCATTAATTTGTCGGTTCACGCAGTTGGCGCGTGAAGCTTTCCATCTCGGGCACCGCAAGATCGGAAACCACCACAAATCTCATCCCGCGGTGCGACCACATCGCGACATGAAATCCATCGCGGCTCGTCCACCGCTCGGATTCGTCAGATGGTGAAGGTGAGACAAACACGTTAATCCGGTGCTCGCGACAGGTATACACGAGCGCAGCCACGTTGCGCTGACCGAGGTAATCGAGTCGCGCGCCCAAGAGCGAAAAGCCCACCGCGCTCAAATCCTGGACCGGGGGCGAATAATCGACGCGTTGAGCCACCCACGGTTTGACGGTGTGCCGGTCGGTCGAGGCAACATCCGTCAAATGACCGGGCAGCAAGGATCGGACATGATTGGCCACCGCCTCAGCTATAATTGGATCCTGACGACCGTGGGGAAGCAGTGGAAACAGGATGGCCAGAGAAACAAGCACTGCCGCGGCCGTCGCAAGCCAGCGCCAATCATAGGAAAGCACCCGTTTGGCCGGCTCGACTTCACCGGATTCCTGGCGCAGGGCTCCACGAAGCCGCACGGCGAATTCCGCCGGCGCGTGCGCGCGCGGCAGCGCTCCGCGAACGATGGCGCGCAAGGCCTCGTGTTGCTTGCGCGCGCGGCGGCAAGCGGGACAGGATTCGACGTGCTGCTCGATCGCCACCGAGTGCACGAGGTCGAGTTCGCCATCCAGGTACGCCTCGAGCAGAGGTCGGGATTCGTCACAGTTCATGGTCGGAAAAAATCTTGAGCTGTTTGGCCACCTCCGCCTGCAGCTGGCGTCGCGCGCGGGCCAGGCGCGACATGATTGTGCCAATCGGCACCTCCGCCACGATCGCGATTTCCTTGTAAGAAAGTCCCTCGAGTTCGCGCAGCACGATCACTTCACGAAACAACACTGGCATCTGCTCGAGCGCGCGCGCAAGCAATTCGGCGTCGGCCCGGCGCGCGTGTTCATCAACCGCGGAATCGAGCGCACCCGAATGGGCCTCCTCGTCGAACGGCTCGGTTAGATCCGCGGGGCGATTCCGTCGCAGCCACGAATAGCAAACATTTCGCACGATCGTGAGCAGCCAGGCGCGGCCATCGGCGCCTCGAAAGTGGGGAAAGAACCGAAAAGCTCGCAGATACGCCTCCTGCACTTGGTCCTGCGCATCGTGCTCATTCCGCACGAGCCAGCGCGCCAGCTGATAGGCGCTGTCGAGATGCGGCAGCATCAATTGTTCGAATTGGACGAGTGGCGATGACATGGGATCTCACCCGGTACAACGCGCTTCAGCGTGGATTTATTCCCGATCAAGCCGGGAATAAACCGGGGGCGCACGGCGTTTAGTTCACGGCAAGCAAATCATCCCAACCCCTTCCCATCGAGCTAAAGCGCATGAAAACTCCCGATTCCACCCCCGAGAAGTCGCCCGACGGCATCGATCGCCGCGGTTTCCTCGAGTGCATGGCCTGGGCCGGCACCGGCGTCCTTTGGTCCATCTCCGGCGGCATTCTCAGTTCCTCGGCCCTCGGCGCGGAAACCACCACCGTCAGCGGCGCGGATTTCACGTTCATTCAGATCAGCGACAGCCACATCGGCTTCAACAAGCCCGCCAACATGGATGTCGCAGGCACTTGCCGCGCGTCAATGGCCCTGATCAACGCCCTGCCGAAGCAGCCTGATTTTCTGCTGCACACGGGTGACCTCACCCATCTTTCCGAGACATCGGAATTTGATACGATGGCGGAGCTGTTGAAAGAATGTCGCACCAAGGACGTCTTTTGTGTCCCCGGTGAACACGACATCCTGAACGACAACGGTGCGCAGTATCGCGCCCGATTTGGCAAGAAGTCCCAAGGTGCTGGCTGGTACAGTTTCGACAGCAAGGGCGTCCACTTCATCGGCCTCGTGAATGTCGCCAACATCAAAGAGGGGGGTCTCGGCATTCTCGGCGCCGAGCAACTTGCGTGGATCGAAAAGGATGTGGCCCCACTTTCGAGCAGCATGCCGATTGTCGTGTTCGCGCACATCCCGCTTTGGGCGGTCTATCCGCAATGGGGTTGGGGCACGGATGATGCCGCGCAGGCGCTCGGCTTCATGAAACGCTTTGGATCGGTCACGGTCCTGAATGGCCACATTCATCAAGCCATGCAGAAAGTGGAAGGAAACGTGACCTTCCACACCGCCCGCTCGACTGCGTTTCCGCAGCCCGCCCCCGGATCGGCTCCCAAGGCCGGCCCCATGGTCCTACCCGCCGAAAAACTCCGCAGTGTGCTCGGATTGAATTCCGTGAAATACGTGGAATCCGGTCGCACGCTCGCGGTCGTGGACATGCCGCTCGGATGACCACGATACCTGCGGAGTGGTGGCCGCGATTACACGGGGCGAGCACGCATCTGCC
>JAYTXL010000260.1:0-1775 GCA_043742955.1 Verrucomicrobiota bacterium
TCGCAGTGACACACGACGGCACCATCCTGTGCTTCTATGGCCGCAGCGGAAACAACTCGGGCCTGGCCGCCTTCGCGGGCGGACGCCTGACCCTGGCGCGCTTCAATCTCGAATGGCTCACCGACGGCAAGGACTCGCCGAAAGCGAAGCGGTAAGGCCGGCAGGATTTGTGAAACCGCACCGCACGCGCGGCGTCGGTCGCACGCTGTCCGCAGAGATTCCCATTGCGAAGAGTGGGAGGCGCGCTAGTATCGCGGCCCTCTTTTGCAACGGCGCGTTCGTCTAGAGGCCTAGGACACAGCCCTCTCAAGGCTGGTACACGGGTTCGAATCCCGTACGCGCTACCAATTCTCTGAGGCTTCAAAGGCGGCCGACTGGAGTGCACGACGCCTGCATGACAATCCGCGGCATGATTCCAAAGGCACGCGGCAAACGCCCGGCGTTTCTGCTGACTGCGGGCATTCCGCGCGTTCCGTGCAGTCCCCGACTGAAAACGCGCGCCGCGCCATGCCGGCACGACGTCGCAAAATCGCCGGCCTACTGCGCGCCGGTCAGCGTCGCTTCGGTTGCCTCACGCCAGGCGTTGATTCGGTTTTCGATGCCGAGTTTGGCGAGATAGCCGGCATCGATCGGCAGGTCAGCGGGTGCCACGTTCCGGCCTTGGACCTGCCTCACCATGGCGTTGGCGATGTGGACCGCCGTGAGCGGACTGAACGTCTTGGACGCGCTTTGCTGCGGCTGGTGATGAAAGGCAACCGCCTCGACGATCGTGACCGGGAGTCCCCACAGCCCGAGAAGGTACGCGCCCACCTGCGAGTGGTTGGCTCCGAAAATCTCACATTCGGCGTCGCTGATGGAAATCTTTCGCTCGGCGGCGAGCTTCACCGCCTGCTCATACTGGTCGGGCAGGCTCGCTGCGAGCATGACCTTACCGATGTCGTGCAGCATCCCGGCGGTGCATGCTTCATCCGCCACCGCGCGATCGACCTTCTGCATGCGCGCAATCAGTTTCGCGACGACACCCGTGGACATGCAATGGCTCAAGGCCTGATCGATGGAGAACCCCTTCAGCGGGGCCTTTTCGAAACACGAGAAGACGTGGAGCGACAGCACCAGCGCGCGCACCCGCTCGATGCCGAGGTATTGGACCGCCTCGGCAGGATTCGCGATCTGGCGGGCGATCCCGAAAAAGGCGGAGTTGCCCAGTTGCAGGATCTTTGCCGTCATGCCGGGATCACTGGAAATGATCTTGCCGACCTCCTCCAGCGCGGTGTCTGGCGACGACACGGCCTGGTTGATGCGGAAGTAGAGTGAAGGAAGGCTCGGCAGCGTGCGAAGCTGTGAGACGAGCGTCTTCAGCTTCCCGTCCATGAGCAACGAATCGAGGCCGCACACCCTTTCAATGGTCCCGCGGAGGGTCGAAAGGTTGCATGGCTTTGCCATGAATTGGTGTGTGGCACCGAGGCACTGCGCGATCTGCTCCGCATCGGCGAAGCCCGAAATGATCAGCCGTGACGTTCGCGGATGCAGTCTCACGACCTCCTGCAGGAGCCGGGCACCGTCCATGCCGGGCATCCGCATGTCGGACACGAGGACATCCACCGTCCCCTGCTCCATGATGGAAAGCGCCTGGGTTCCTCCCGGTGCGACTTGGATGTCCCAGCGTTCCTTTTCTCCTTCAAAGGCAAGCGGGTACAGCTCAAGGAGGCTCGCCTCATCGTCAACGAAAAGGATGCTTTTCTTCAAGTTCGGTAAAACCGCCATACACTCGCAGC
>JAYTXL010000261.1:0-1896 GCA_043742955.1 Verrucomicrobiota bacterium
CGCGCCCACCAGCGCACCGCCGCCCACACCCTCTCGGGTTTGGAGGCCCTCGCCGGGCCGGCGCTGCCCAACGTCAAGCTCGATACGGCCGACTCCGGACCTAACAGCCGCGATCGCATCTATACGTTGAAGCGGACCTTTTGGTGCTTCCTCTGGCAGTTGCTCCAGCCCAAGACCTCGGGTCGTGGGGTCGTGCGTCAATTGCAGGCCCTGCTTGGACTCCAAGACCAAGGCAAAATATCCTCCTCCGACGGCGCCTATTTTACCGCCAAGGCCCGCCTACCTCTAACCGTGCTCCAGGCCGCGCTGGGCGATTCCGCTCGCGCCGCCGATCAGCGCGCCGGCGCCCATACCTATCCGGGGCTGGAGCGGGAGGTGGTGGTGGTAGATGGTTCAACGGTCAGCGCCGCCGATACCGCCGACAATCAGCGCCGTTTTCCCCAGTCGGCCTCCCAGGCCAAGGGTTGTGGCTTTCCACTAATTAAATTCGTGGTGCTCTTCAGCCTGGCGAGCGGCGCCATCCGCCAAGTGATGATCGGCAATAAGCACGTCCATGAATTGCGGCTCTTCCGCCGCCTTTGGCATAGCATCAAGTCCGGCGCGATCCTGTTGGCGGATCGTGGTTTTAGTGACTACACCACGCTGGCGGAGCTGACTTCGCGCGGAGTCGATGTCCTCACGCGCCTTCACCAACGCCGCGCCCCGGACCGCCGGCGGGGAAAGCGCCTCGGAGCCGGAGAACGTCTGCGGGTTTTCACCAAACCGGTGAAGCGACCCAAATCGCTGAGCCAGCGGCTGTGGCAGCGTTTGGCGCCGGAAGTGACGGTACGGCTCATTACCCTCCGGATTGACCAGAAAGGCTTTCGTCCCAGTTTAATTACCTTGATGACCACGCTGCTGGACACGGAGAAATATCCGCGGCGCATGATCGAGGAACTATACTTGCGGCGTTGGAAGCTGGAACTCTGCCTCCGAGACATCAAAACGACGATGGGTATGGAAGCCCTGCGCGCCAAGACTCCAGCGATGATCGAGAAGGAGATTTATGGCTACCTCATTGCCCACAATTTGATGCGCTGGATCATGGCTGACGCGGCGCGGGAGCACGCGGCGGATTTGTCGCGGATTAGTTTTAAGGGGACCGTAGATGCAGTGCGGCCATTCTCGGCGGCGCTGGCAGTTGCCGGGACGCGGCGGCGGCGGCGACGGTTATATGAGACATTATTGGAAACCTTGGCGGAAGATTTGGTGCCTGAACGGCCGGGACGTCGTGAACCACGGGCTGTGAAGCGGCGCCCGAAGCCTTTTGCACAACTAAATCGGCACCGCAAAATCTATCGCGAAGTAGAGCACCGGAACAAGTATCGAGAAAACCGCGAATAATCAGGCGTTTTGCTAGCTCCTAAATTAAGTGCCATTCCACCCTGACCCCTTTTTTTCTGGTGACGACTCCACTCATACCGGGCTAACACCACGAACTGCACTCGGCCGGAATCGGCCCGTTCTTCTTCCCGGATCGGACCGGGTTCAAATGCTCGAACCCCCGAACTGCTCGGCCATCTCCCCCCATGTCTCCAGGAACCGCCGCCGATCCTGATCGCTACGAAGGATCACACCCCGCTCACTCCCACTCGACAACACATGATACACCGCCTCCCGCGCGAATTCGACCCGAATGGGCCTCACCATGCCGCAAGGGGTCGCTTACCGGCAACGCAACGACAACCAAGTTTCAAGTTTCAAATGCTGTCCCCATTGAATTTCTGCCTCGCCTCGGCGCAGTCAGCCTCCTAAGCACATCACCCGGGCCTCTTCTTGCCCATAACCAGGCTAAGGAGGCAAACAAAACCAGTGTGAAAGTGACCCCCCCCAACACGAATCTGCCCCCGGCGTGAT
>JAYTXL010000262.1:0-6126 GCA_043742955.1 Verrucomicrobiota bacterium
TTGCTGCCAACGGCCCGAACGAATTGAAGGAAGGCAAGCGCATCAGCCCGCTTCAGATTTTTCTCGGCCAGTTCAAGAGCCTTATCATCTGGATCCTCATCGCGGCGGGGGTCCTGTCCGGTGTGCTGGGAGAAGTCGTGGACGCCATCGCGATCCTGGCCATCGTCGTGCTCAACGCCGTCATCGGCTTCTATCAGGAGTTCAGTGCGGAAAAATCCATCGCCGCGCTCAAGAAGATGACCGCGCCGCGCGCGAAAGTCCGGCGTGGTGGCCAGGTCACTGCCATCCCCGCAACAACAGCGTCCGCCCTCTGACCGACGAGGACCGCCAGAGCATCGTGGCGCAAAACGCTGCGATGGCGAAGCAGTCTCTGCGCGTGCTCGGCTCGGCTTGGCGCGATTTGGAGGAAAGTGCGCCCGCCCTCCTCACCGCTGAAGAAGTCGAGCGCGACCTCGTATTCGTCGGCCTCGCGGGCATGTATGATCCGCCGCGCCAGGAGGCCAAAGACGCCGTTGCTAAATGTCGCGCTGCGGGCATCCGCGTGGTAATGATCACCGGCGACCATCCGCACACGGCGACGGCGATCGCGCGGCAACTGGGCATTGCCGACGCCGACGACGTGGCCATGGCCGGCGTTGAACTGGACCAACTGTCCGACGACGAACTGCGTCAGCGCGCGCCCAAAACCGCCGTTTTCGCCCGCGTCACCGCCGAGCACAAACTCCGCATCATCCGCGCCTGGCGGGCGAATGGCGCGGTGGTGGCAATGACGGGCGACGGCGTGAACGATGCCCCCGCCATTAAAGGCGCCGACATCGGCATCGCGATGGGCCGCAGCGGCACAGAAGTGACGAAGCAGGCGTCGGATATGATCATCACCGACGATAATTTCGCCTCCATCGTCGCCGCGGTGGAGGAAGGCCGGGGAATTTACGACAATATCCGGAAGACGCTGCAATACCTGCTGGCCGGCAACACGGGGGAACTGCTGCTCATGACCCTTTGCGTGATCATCGGCCTGCCGATGCCGCTCCTGCCCATTCACCTGCTCTGGATCAACCTGGTCACCGACGGTCTGCCCGCGCTGTGTCTGGCCACCGATCCGATTGACACCGGCGTGATGCAGCGTCCGCCGCGCGGCCGAGACGAGCGACTCACCGAACGAGGATTCCTAAGTCGCCTGCTGATGGCCGGAATTGCGACCGCAGGGGTTTCATTCGCCGCGTTTCTTTACGGCCTACAAAGTGGATCGATCGAGGTGGCCCGGACGCACGCATTCGGTGCGCTCGTGTTTTCAGAGTTGCTGAAATCGTTTTCATTCCGCAGTGAAACCAAACCACTCTGGCAGATGCAGCTCCTTGGCAACGCCAAACTGGTGGCGGTGGTGGCTATCTCCGTTGGCTTTCAGATCGGGAGCCAACACAACGAAACGCTGAGTCACTTCTTCAAGACCTCGGTGGTTTCCAGTGCCGACTGTTTGCTGCTGCTGGCTGTTTCGCTGGTGCCGCTCGCGGTTTTGGAGGCGATCAAAGTCCTTCGCCCGCGTGGAACCGCTGCCTTGCCTCCCACGTAATGAACTCCACTGAACCAGCCAATCCTTCAACGACGACGCGCCGGGTCACGTTCTCGCAAGAGTTGGGCGAGTTGGCCACGCGGTTTGCCGAACGCCCGGTTCAATTGGGCGAAATCCTGGACGCGACCCAGGGACGTGGGTTTAATCTGCTGCTGATTTTCATCGCGTTGCCTTTCCTCACCCCGATTCCGCTGCCCGGGTTTTCCATCCCTTTCGGGCTGGTGGTTGCCCTCATCGGAACGCGCCAGGCCCTCGGCCAAAATCCCTGGCTGCCACGACGGCTCCTCATCCGTGAACTGCCGCCGCGCTTTCTGTCCCAATTGCTCCAAGCCGCCCGCCGCGTGGTGAAGTGGCTTGAATTGTTTTTGCGACCCCGACTGTTCGTGCTGAATGACCACGCAGTCTTCCGCCGCGGGTCGGGCGTGCTGCTCGCCTTGTCGGGCTTGTTCCTGATCGCCCCGCTGCCGCTCCCCTTCAGCAACTCACTCCCGGCCGCCACCGTGTTGCTGCTCGCCGCCAGCTCGTTGGAACGGGACGGCCTGGCTTTCCTGGTCGGCTGCGGGCTCTTTGTAATCACCGCCGCCTACTTCGCCTTGCTCGCGTTTGGCGGGGTGCAGGCCCTGGAGCACTTTCAGAACTACTTCTTTTTCTCGGCCGCTGGTGCTTCTTTACTCGGGGCGGTGAAGGCCTCGTAACCGCGGTTGATATATAGCTTGGGCAACGCCTGCTGCAATGCCGCGACCCCCTTGTCGGTCACCTTCGTTTGGAAAAGAAAGAGGCTTTTCAAATTCGTCAGCCCTTTCAGATGCTCCAGCCCAGAATCCGTGATGCCGGTGTCAAAAAGATTCAGGTAGGTAAGGTTGGTAAGGCGTTTGAGGTGCGCGAGCCCGGCATCGGTGACCGGCGTGTGCTCGAGGCGCAACCGGTCGAGGTGAACCAAACCCGCGATGTTCACCAGGTCCGCGTCCGCAAGCTTGACGCCCGATAGATCCAACTCCAGCAGATTGGCAATGTCCTTGAGGAGGACAAACGTGCGCGCATCGAAGTTCGTCGCGCCGGAGAGCCGGAAGGTGGCCTCGCGCCAGCGGATGTTCAGGGCGATCTCGCGGGCATTGATTCCGCGCGACGCCAACTCCACAACCGCCTTCAACTCGGCGGCGCTCGCTTTCGGCGCGGGCGCAAGGGTGGTGGCCGCGGTCGTTTCGGTCTTGGCGGTGGCGGTGTCGGGCCAGACGGCGCCCGCGTTGATCCAATCGCGGATCAAATCGGTCTGTGCCTTGGCAAGCGAGTCACCCTTGTTCGGCATGCGATCGTCGTTGTCCGCCGGCAGGGTGATGCGCCGATAGAGGTCGCTCTTCGCCGCATCACCGGGGACGATCACCACCCCGCTCTTGCCCCCCTTGATGGCGAGGGCGCGGGAATCGAGACGCAGGCCGCCTTTGATTTTGTCGGGGTTGTGACACTCGAGACAACTCTTCTGCAGGATTGGCTGGATGTCTTTGGCGAAATCCACGGCCGCAACGGCCGCGGGCACGCCAGCCAGGGCAACCAATCCGAACCCCAGCAGAATGAGTTGCGAGGATGATGGTTTGAGAAGGACGAGTTTAAGCCGCTTCACTTGAGTTGAAGATTTCCACATTTTCATAATTCGCACGACGAGTGTTTCTTGATTGCCCGACCCGCCACACAGGAGCGCGACGGACGGTTGTGAATGTCCGCAGTTAAGCACAAGCCCCGGCAAATAGCCAGTGAAGGAATGGAAAGAGATGTGGGGTGGTGGGCAACCGCACCGTCGGCTTCAGCTTCAACGATCAAGCAAAGCTGTCCGTCACATTGCAATCTTGACCAAGGGATCAAGGTAAGCGACCATTACCACATGAACGACCTGACCACCGTCACCGTGACACGGAAGGGGCAAGCGGTCCTGCCGGTCCAGTGGCGAAAAATGTTCGGCCTGGAATCTGGGGGGCCCTGTGATGCACGTGTCCTAGACGACGGCAAGGGCAGCCTGTTGCTGACCCCACGGCCCAAGGCCCGGCACGGCGCCAAGGGATTGCTCGCCCATTTACGCCGGCAAAGCGCATCCTTTCCGCCCGTGGAACGTCACACTCTGCCCAGCAAATGAGCTATCTGCTCGACACGGATATTGTCTCGGGCTTCAACAAAACCACCCTCCCATCCAAGCTGGCGCATTGGTTGACCGAGCACGAGGAGGAAAGCTTTTTCAGCGTCGTCACGCTGGCAGAGATGCGTTTCGGCTTGGCCAACGCCCCAGAATCGCACCGCAAGGAATTGGCGCAACGGATCGAAGACACCGAGAGCCGATTCCTGGAGAGCGTCGAGAATCTGGATCTCGAGGTGCTGGTGCAGTGGAAAACCCTGTTGCGGGATTTGAAGGGCATCACCCGAACCATGACCTGCGAGGACTCGCTGATTGCCGCCACCTGCCTGGCCAAAGGGCACACCCTGGCCACCCACAACGTCCGTCACTTCGAGCCCGCCAAGCGGTTTGGTTTGAAAGTGGAGAATCCACTCGCCTAAGCCACCGCCCCGGCAAATTGCCAGTGCCGGCAAGGAGGCGTTAATCGCAACTCAATGCAGGCTTCGGTCCGATGACCGTTGGTTACGGTTCAAAGTCCACTGGGCATCGGAAGCCAATGCGTGCCGCCGATCACACGTCGCAAAGTTTCACCGCCTCGTTCAGCGACCGCACCGGGTCCCGCAGCGGGATGAATTCCTGCCCAACATAGCCTTGGTAACCCGTCTCCAGAATCGCCCGCATGATCGGCGGGTAGTAGAGCTCCTGGGTCTCGTCGATCTCATTGCGCCCCGGCACGCCGGCCGTGTGATAATGCGCGGTCCAATCCTGGTGCTGCTTCAGGCGCGTGATCACATCGCCGTGCATGATTTGCACATGGTAAATGTCAAACAACACCTTGACGCGCTCGGAACTGACCCGTTTGCAAATCTCCACCGTCAGCTCGATGTCGTCGCAAAAATAATCCGGGTGCCCTTTCATCTCGACGTCGACGCGGGTGTTCAGCATTTCAGGCAGAGCGTCACTTTCCTTTTCTCCGCATGGCCCGCGATTTTCTTCAAGCCGGCGACCATGTTCCTCATCCCCACCGCATCAGTTAGTCCGCGCCGGAAACCGGAGAACGTGATCACGCTCGGGAACCCGGCGGCCGCAGTCGCGTCAATTTGCTCCCGCAACACCTGCAAACATTCGGCGTGCTCCTCAGGTTGGGCAAACCCTTTGGCAAACCCATGACTGCTCGTGATGGCACAAATCATCCCGTGCTGCTTCAGTAACGGCCAATGCTCCTGGTCAATAAACTCCACGGAAGGCAATCCCATGCCCGCTGCATGCGCCACCAATTCGGCGGGCGGCATGGGATTGAAACACCAGGCGACGACGGATTGTTTTATCCGCCCGTGCTTCACTTTGTAAATTTGGCTTTCGTGATTCATGGGGTTTAGGTTAGATTATCAACCATGCAAATCCCAACTCAAAGTTTACGGAACCGCGCCCTGAACTTTTTCCGCACGGCTCCGGTCTGCGCCACCACGCTGCTGACCCTGGCGCTGCCCGCATTCGCCGAAAACTGGGCGCAATGGCGCGGACCGGCGTTCAACGGCTCGTCTCCGGAAACGAATCTTCCGACTCAATTTTCTAAAACGGAAAATCTCGCCTGGAGCTTCGATCTCCCCGGCCCCAGCGCCGCCGCCCCCATCATCTGGGGTGACCGCGTCTTCATCACGTCGGGCAACAAGACGGAGAAGTCACTGGTCGCGCTGTGCCTCGATCGCAAGACCGGCACCGTGCTGTGGCAACATACCATTTCCGCGCAATATCAGCGCGACGACCGCAGCAATTACGCTTCACCCTCGCCGGTGACGGATGGCAAACTCGCCATATTCTTCTATGGCAATGGCGATTTCGTCGCGTTCGATTTCGCCGGTAAAAAAGTCTGGTCGCGCAACATCCAGACGGATTACGGCGATTTCGCTTATCAATGGACTTTCTCGAGCAGTCCCCTGCTCCACGCCGGCAAACTTTATTTGCAGGTGCTGCAACGTGACGAACCTGTCCACGGCAAAGGCAAGCCCGGCGGCGAATCGTACCTGCTCGCGCTGGACCCGGCCTCGGGCAAGACACTCTGGCGGCATGTCCGCCCCTGCGAGGCCGCGGCGGAATCGCGCGAAGCCTTCAGCACGCCGCTGCCCTTCGAGCATAACGGCCGGAAGGAACTGGTGATCCTCGGTGGCGATTGCATCACGGGCCACGATCCAGCCACCGGCAAGGAACTGTGGCGCTGGGGCACGTGGAATCCGAGCAAGATCGGCCATTGGCGGCTCGTACCCTCACCCGCAGCCGGCGATGGCATCATCCTCGCCAGCGCGCCTAAGAACGCGCCGATCTTCGCCCTGAAGGCCGGCGGCACCGGCACGCTCTCCGATTCTGCCCTCGCCTGGACCGGTGAGCCGAAGGAGGGATTGACTTCCGATGTCCCGACGCCGCTTTTTTATGGTGGCGATTTCTTTGTGTTGAG
>JAYTXL010000263.1:0-16870 GCA_043742955.1 Verrucomicrobiota bacterium
GATTGCCCGTGCGATAAACATGGAAATTGCCCTGCGCATCCACCACCGGGCCGAAGGAGAAATCGTGGTAGTTGCCGGTGAAACCCCAGCCTTGATTGATGCACTCATACCGGTCGCATTCCCCATTGCCATCCGTGTCCACGAGGCGGGTTAGCTCCGGTTTTTGCACGACGTAAATTTGTCCATTGATCACCTTGAGCCCGCCGGGTTCGCACAAGCCACGGGCAAAGCGACGATACGTGGCTGCCGGCACCTCTCCCTGCGGCTGTTGTACGATATAGACCTCACCCAGCCAGGTGCACACCGCCAGGTCGCCGTTCGGCAGAAAATCCATGCCGGTGACCTGCAACTCGATTTCTTTCGGCAACGGAAAGTGTTCGATGCGGAAATAATCGTCGCCGCCGGAAGCTAGACCGGCTTTTTCACCCTTGAAGATTTCGGGTTTTGAAGGCGGCTGCGGACGGGTCGTCCTCCATTCCCCGGCGAACGGTGACACCGCCCGAGCCACTAAAGCCTCACTGCCGTAAACTCCCGTTGCTAATTTGATGGTGATGTCTTCGGCGTGGGCCGGAATTTTCAGCCAGGCCGTGGCAAAAGAATTCTGCCCGCGGGTTTTTTGGAGTTCACTGTCATTCTTGACCTCTTTCCAGATGCCTTGCTCGAACTCCATCGGCATCATAGCCCCCTCCATCGTGCCTTTGTTCGCCGGTTCCATGCTCACCGCCACCACATCATCCCGTCGCTTCAAACTCGTCCAGTTACGACCAACGCTGATTCCGCCCCCCGATTCCGCATTAGCCAGATAATAGAGATCCTCGGAACAAGGTCCGATTTCCAGGCGGCGCAGGATGGCCGTGGCGTCCAGGGCGGCAACCCGGGGCGTTTCCCGCACGCGCACAGGTTTACCCCGGCCCACCGGCAGCTCATACACCACTGAAACCTCGCGGCCCTTGGTTTCCAGACCCAGAAAACGCGCGCCGGCTGGCACTTCTGTCCCGGGTGCTTTTGGACGCACACCCACGGCCCAAGGAAACACCGGCGGCATCGTCCACAGGACTTGTCCGTCGAAATCGCAGTAAAACTTGTCTTTCCCGCCGTGATAAACCGCGCCCCAAAGATTCAGGCCTTCCCCCTGCCACACGGTGTGCGTGCGCAGCAACTCGGTGTCGAAGGCGAGATGGAGGTTGGAGGACAAACTGATGACCACACTGCGGGCGGCGACGTTCATCGGCACGCGCCGGAAGAGCATGTCCGAGGCGTCGTGCCGGGCGCTGGATGACGGAATGGCTTGGGGGGAGGAGACATTCCTGGCACCCGGGTTTTTCTCCGCCACCTTCGCAAAAAAAGCGCCCCCCACCGCCGCCATGATCAGCACAACGACGAAGCCGGAAACCGCCCCGAAACGCCTCCTGTGCGTATCCCTCAGGTAATTGGACATCGCCTTAGACTTGCGTTGGCGGCGTGGCAAATTCAAGGTAAAATCGGGTGTTAACAATCTCGCAAACTTCAGTTGAAGTAGCGGCGCAAAAGGCTTGACCATTTTTGACCCCTTCACCAGTTTCGCAAGGTGACCAAAAACATCACCCGTATCACTTTACTATTGCTCGTCGCGTTTTCCCTCGCGCGCACCCAGGCGGCCGAACCGGAGAAGTCGGTGGTTCAAATCATGAACTTCAGCCAATCACCGGCCTGGGATGCCCCTTGGCGGTTTGATTCCGTGCGCCGCAGCGGCGGCTCCGGCTTCGTCATCAAGGGCAAACGGATCATGACCAACGCGCATGTGGTCAGTTGGGCCAAACAAATCCTGGTCCGGCGCTATCAAGACCCCAAACCCTACCAGGCCAAAGTCCTGTTCATCGGCCACGACTGCGACCTGGCAATTTTAGGCGTGGACGATGACGCCTTCTTCGAGGGCATGGAACCGCTCGCCATCGGCGGGTTGCCCAAAGTGCGCACGCAGGTGGTCACGTATGGTTACCCTGCGGGCGGTGAACAGATCTCCTATACGCGCGGCGTGGTTTCCCGGATCGAGATGCAAAGTTATGTGCACATTGGCAATCGCGCGTTCCTTGGCGTCCAGACGGATGCAGCCATCAATCCCGGCAATAGCGGTGGCCCGGTGATCCAGGATGACACGGTGGTCGGCGTGGCTTTCCAGGGAATTCAAGGACTGGAGAATACCGGGTTTTTCATTCCGCCGCCGGTGATCGAGCATTTCCTGAAGGATATTCAGGACGGCGGCTATCATGGGTTTCCGCAGGCAGGAATTCGCACTGTGCCGCTGCAAAGCGCAGCCTACCGGCGCCTGCTAAAACTGCCCGACGACAACTTGGGAGCGCGAATCGACAGCCTCCTGCCCATCCCCTCCACCCAAAAGGTGTTGCAACCGGACGACGTGCTCTTGCAAGTGGGCCCCTATCCCATCGGCAGCGACAGCACCATCATGTATCAAGGCAACCGCGTGCAAATCGGCGCGGCTTTCCAGGGTGCCCAGCACGGGGAGAGTGTGCCACTGAAAATCTGGCGGGCCGGCCAGGCGCTGGAAGTCTCCCTGCCGGTCTTTGCCTATGAAGGAGAGCGGACCCTGGGAAATCAATATGACGTGCTACCACGATACTACATTTATGGGGGACTGGTTTTTACGACCTTGAGTTTGGACTATTTAAAAACCTTCGGCCGTAACTGGTCGGATTCCACCGGCGCGGAAATCGTTTATGACCTCTTTTATCGACGCCATGAGACCCCCGAATCCATGCGCGCAGAACCGGTGGTGCTCGCCGCAATTTTACCCCATCAAGTCAACGCCAACTTCAAGAATTCGAACCGCGCGCTGGTGGATAAGATCAATGGCATCCGGATTGAGAAAATTGAGGACGCCATCCGGGCGTTTGAATCCAACACGAACGCCCAGCACCTCATCGAGTTTCTGCCGAAAGGCATTTTCGAGTGCCTGGAACGCAAGGAAGTGGAACAGGCAAATCCGCAAATTCTGAAAACCTACGGCATCCCCCAAGACCGGCGTTTATGAACAAATTCCTTTTATTCACTGCCGTATTGATCTTGTTGGGCGCGGACCCCGCCCCGGCCACCGCCAGCCCGGCCGCCCTCAAAGGCTGGGAGCGCTCGGTTGTGCTGTTGGAAGTCAACCGCAAGCAATATGACTACCAGCAGCCGTGGGCCAAACGAAGCGTCACGGCCCAAAAGACCGCGATTGTCGTCGGCCCGCGCGAAGCCCTGACCACGGCAGACGAGCTGGCCGACCACACCCTGCTGCGCCTCCAGAAGGACGGCCGTGGGAAATGGTGGAAGGCCTCCGTCACCTGGATTGATTACCATGCCAACCTCGCCCTGGTCACCGCCGAGGACCCGGCATTTTGGGGGGATCTCAAACCCGTCGAACTGGCTGAGGCAGCCCCGGGCAAGGAGCAAATGGAGATTGTGCGCTGGCGCAACGGCAACATGGAACGGCGCAAGGCGGAATTCACCCAGTTCATGGTGGACGACGGGCGTTTATCTTTCGTCTCGCATTTGCAATTGGAACTCAGCTCCGAAATTAGCGGCGTGGGCCGCGCCGAACCTGTCATTGTCGGAAAGAAGATCTTTGGTCTTCTCAGTGCCCAGAACGGGAACAATTGCCGGGCCATCCCTGCCGCGTTCATCCGCCCCATACTTGAAGCCAGAAAGAAAGGCGGTTACCATGGTTTAGCCTACTTCCCGTTCGTGTGGCAACCCACCGAGAATCCCAGCACGCATAAATTTCTCAAATGGAACGGCGATCCACGCGGCGTGGTGATTATCGACTCGCCCGCGACCCCGGGGGAACCCCCA
The DNA here is from genome assembly GCA_043742955.1 of Verrucomicrobiota bacterium. Classification (GTDB taxonomy): domain Bacteria; phylum Verrucomicrobiota; class Verrucomicrobiia; order Limisphaerales; family JAYTXL01; genus JAYTXL01. The sequence goes on from JAYTXL010000263.1 coordinate 3,829, forward strand.
CTCTTGAAACCGCGCGACATCATTTTAAAGGTGGATGGCTTCGACATCGACACTCAGGGCTATTATCAAGATCCGGAGTACGGCCATTTAATCCTCGAAAACCTCTCCACGCGCCGAAAATTTGCCGGCGATGCAGTGCGGATGAAGGTCTGGCGTGACGGGGCGGCGGTCGAGGTGAATTACCCACTGCCCAAGGCCGAGTATTCCACCAAACTCCTACCCGACCAATCCTTTGACCAGGAGCCGGAATTTCTGATTGCCGGCGGTCTGCTCTTTCAGCCGTTGTCAGGCGCCTACCTGCGCAGCTGGGGTCAGGATTGGAAGCGCAGCGCCCCCTTCCGGTTGACGTACTACAACAATGACGCCCCCACCAAGGACCGTCCCGCCCTCATTATCCTCTCCGCCGTTTTTCCGGACGCCTATAACCTGGGTTACCAGGACAGTCGCGCCCTCGTGGTGGACAGGGTGAACGGACAAAAAGTGAGCCGCCTGCCGGACCTGCAACTCGCCTTGAAAAAGCCGGTTGATGGCTTTCATATCATCGAGTTCGCGCGCGGTGATTCCCTCCGAAAGATCGTCCTGGAGGCCGGCAACCTGGAGGCTGCGACCCGGCGCGTGCTCCAACGATTCGGCATTCCGCTGGATCATGTCTTTGGGGCGCAACCCAAAGCCCCCGCCCCTGCGGCCACGGCCAGCCGTTAATCCCGCCGTTTATAACTTCGCAATCACCGACCAAAGCGGTTTCAAATCGGCGTCCCCCAACGCCATTGCTTTTAACTCCGCCGAAGCTCCCTTTGCCATCGCCTTGGCCAGCCAAGCCTGCGCTTGCTCGAACCGGCCTAGCTGGCAGGCGTAGCACGCGAGGTTGTAGGGAATGAGACCAACCTCGGGAAACTTTCCCGCCGCCGGCAGTAGACAATCCAACGCCTGCTTCGTTCGTTTCAACTCGTGCAGACAATACGACCGGCTGATCCAGCCCGACGGCCGACGGGGGTCCACGTCCATGAGGTCGCGGGCAATTTGCAGCGCGCCGTGCCAATCGTGGTTTTCCACCGCAATTTTCCACCGCGCCTCCAACACATCGGGGTGGAAGAATTTGGCTGGTGAAATCTGGTCCAATTCCTCCACCGCCTCCACCGGCCGGCCTAATTCCAGCCATCCTTGGGCCGCGCTCAAATAATGCTTATCCGGGTAGTCTAATTTCGACACCCCCCATCGATACCGTTGAACCGGACTTTTGGCAAAATCCATTTATATTTTCGCAGCATCTGCTATACACGTCACCATAACGCGACCTGCTCCATCCATGAAATCACTCCGCTTGATTCGCCGCGCCTGCTTGATGGCTTTGCTCATCGGCGTCCTTCAGCTTGAGCTCGCCGCCCAGGAACCGGGCGCGAAACCGAGAGAAACGCTGGCCGATATCCAAACCCTGCTGAGCAATCGCGTGGCCCAACCGTATTTGAATGCGGCGGCACTCGGGGTAAAAGTAGTTTCGCTCGCCACCGGCAAAACCATTTTCGAATCCCAGGCAAACAAACTGCTCAAGCCCGCCTCCAACGCCAAGCTCTACACCGGCGCGCTCGCCCTCGACCGCCTCGGCCCGCATTACCGCACCAAGACATCGCTCTACGCCAACGCCAAACCGACCGCCGACGGCACGTTGGAAGGCGATTTGATCGTGTATGGCCGGGGCGATCCGTCCTTCGCCGCGCGCTTCCACGACGGTGATTACGCGAAGCCGCTGACACCGCTGCTCGACGCCCTCACCGCCGCAGGTGTGAAGCGGATCAGCGGCGATCTGGTCGGCGACGAGAGTTTCTTTCGCGGCCCGCCCTTGGGCGAAAGCTGGACTTGGGACGACTTGCAGGAATATTACGGCGCGGAAGTTTCGGCGCTTACGATCCAGGACAACGTGGTTGATTTGGTGTTCAAGCCGGCGGCGGAGGCGGGCAAGCCTTGTGAAATCCGCGTTCAGCCGGCGACCGATTATCTGACGTTCATCAACCGCACGACCACCGTGACGAACGGTGGCAAGCGAAGCATTTCCCTGTATCGTCCCCTCGGCGAGAACATCGTGTATATCCACGGCAGTCTGCCGCTCGGCGGGGCCGATCAGGCGGAAGCCGTCGCCGTGCATCAGCCCGCGCTGTGGTTTGTCACCCTTTTCAAAGAGGCATTGGCGAAGCGCGGCATAACCATCACCGGCAAAGTCCGCACCGTGAACTGGCTGGAGCGCGAAGCCTCGCCGATGGACTACACGAAGCTTCTGGAAATCGCCGCCGTCGAATCGCGCCCGTTATCGGAGATTCTCGCGAAGATGATGAAGCCTTCGCAAAACCTTTACGCGCAGTTGTTGCTCCTCCAGGTCGGCGCGACTCAAAACCCGAAACTCGAAACCCGAACCACCGAGGAATCCGGATTGGCCGAGCTGAACAAGTTCCTCGGCGAACTCGGCCTCAAACGCGGCGAAGTCTTTTTGCAGGAAGGCTCCGGCCTCTCGCGCACGGCGCTGCTCACGCCCAACGCCACGGTGACGCTGCTCAAGCAGATGACGAAACACCGCCACGCTGAAGTCTTCCGCGACGCGCTGCCCATCGCGGGTGTGGATGGCACGCTGCGTTCGCGCCTGAAAGGCACGCCAGCGGAAAAGAACGCCCGCGCCAAGACTGGCTCGCTGGGTTTTGTGAGCACCCTCTCCGGCTACGTCACCACGGCGGCCAACGAGCCACTCGCCTTTTCCATCATGCTGAACAATTACAACTCAACCGACCCCAATCATTCCGGACGCGCCGAAGTGGACGCGCTTGTGGCGATGCTGGCCAGATTCAGCGGGCGCTCGGAGGAGTAGTCAGAGCCACACGCATTCGTGTAATTTTGACCATTCGAGGGAGCCGACGGGCCGTTCTCCCGGCTGGAAAATCCCTACGAGAACGTCAAACCGGCGACCGTTCAGCGTGCTTGAAGCTACGAGGAAGGTGAAACCCCGTCCGTTGGGCGTCCTTGAAGCTACGAGCACGCCGAAAACTCAAGGAATCGGCTCCGTTGAAGCTACAACGGAGGTGAACTGGCACGGTTTCTGTGTGGTTGAAGCTACAACGGAGGTGAAAACCCGTCCGTTTGGCTCCCTTGTAGGTAGCCGACTGCTGAAACAACGAAGTTTTGGGTTCATTGTTTGATGCAACTACTTGTCCAATAATTATTTGTATCATTATCGCTGTTGGCTCCGGTGGACGGCGATTCCAACTTCGATGAAGAAATCGTCTAAAAATATGAACTGCCAGCCGTTGCCGTGTCATTAAGGTGGATTACTGCATGGTCGTGCTGCCGAATGATGACATAGCGGAACTCGTCGCGCTTGCCCGCGACGGGGATGTGCATGCGTTCTCGCGGCTCATGGCAGAACAGCAACCACGACTGATGGGGCAGGCGCTGGCGTTTTGCGGTGACGTGCATGTGGCGCAGGACCTCGTGCAGGAGACGATGATCGCGGCGTGGAAGAGCCTGCGCCGCTACGATGGATCGTGCCGCTTCTTCACCTGGCTGTATGTGATCTTGCTGCGCCAGCACCGGCGGACGTTGGGCTGGTTTGCGCGACGCCTGCCGTTGCCGACGGCGGAGCAGGTGGCTTCCGCTGCGCAGCATGAATCGGCGACGCCTCACGACGGCGACACCACGGATGCCGCGGAGTCGGAACTGTTGCGTGCGATGGTGGCGGCCTTGCCGGCGCGGCATCGCGAGGTGATCCGGCTGCGCTTTTATGCGGAGGCAAGCGAGGCGGAGATTGCGGCGGCGCTGGGCATCTCGCCGGGCACGGTGAAAAGCCGTCTTCATCACGCTTTGGAAAAGCTGCGGCGCATGAAGGAAAAAATGAACCGCCTGCGCGACGTCGCGCATTAACCCCATGAACCGACCATGAAAACTCCGGCACCAGACCACGAAGAGCATGATCCGCTGTCTGCGGCATTGCGACGCGATGCAGCGCGAGTCCAGGAGCCGCCGTTCGATCCGGCGCTGCATCACGCGACACTGCGGCGCATCCGTGCGATGACGGACCGAGGAGCGGCGCGATGGAACTGGTCGTGGAGGCCGGCGCTCGCCGGAGTTGCCGTGCTCGCGGTGATGGCGTTGTGCATCGCGCTGTGGCTTCCCCGCGCTTCGCAAAACACTGCGCAGCGCGCGACTCCGCCGCCGCCTGATTTCGACGCGATGCTGGCTTCGACTCCGGCGGCGGTGGCCAGCCTTTCCGCCGACGCGTCGTCGCCAATGCCCGCTTGGATGTCGCCGACCGCTTCGCTCCTCGAACCGCCGTATCGTCCATCCATCAAAATCAAACAGCTATGAAAAACACTCTGCACATCCTTCTTCTTGCCGCCGCGCTCCCGATCCTTGCGGCGGACAAACCCGATCCACAGGCTGATCCGTTCGCGGGCGCGTTCTTTCCTCCGGAACTGGTCTTCCTGGCGCGCGACCAGATCGGCCTGACTCAGGAGCAGCAGGACGCTTTTCAAGAGCGCATGGAAAAGACGCCCTACCAGACTCGCTCCGAGGAACTGCGGGCGAAGCTGGAACGCGAAGTCGCCGCGTTCGCGGCGCTCGCCAAACAAGAACGCGCGGAGGAAGCGGTGGTTCTTGTGCAACTCGACAAGGTTCTCGATGCCGAGCGTGAATTGAAACATCTCCACGTCGGGTTTGGAGTGGCGATCAAGAACCTGCTGACTCCCGCGCAGCAGGCCAAGCTCATCGAGATTTCAAAGAGCGTCTCCAAGGGCAGCGATGGCTTTCACCGGCTCGAGGAGGCCACGGGCAAACGGATCGTGGAAAAAATCGAGCGCGTGAAGGCGGGCGTGCAAGATGGGTCATTTAGCGACAGCGCGCGCGAGGCCGTCCTCAAGACCATGGAAGAAACCGTTGGGCCCCTGCTCAAAGCCGACCGGCCGATGGAAGTGGAAGCTGCGCTAGACCGGGTCCTCAAACAATTCAAGTCTCCGCCCGGTGCGAAGCCGGGCGCGTCCGCACCGAAAAGCCCCGCGCCGCCCACCGACCCCGAAGCGATGCGCAAACGGCTCACTGAGAAAGTCGCCTTGGTGCAGGCTGGCGCGCAGAAATGGGCGGAGAGCGGGCGCGATCCCTCGGCCATCGGCCAGGCGATGCAGGAGAAGTTCAAGCCCCTGATGGACGCCGGCAAGGTCAAGGAAGCGGAAGCCGAACTGGATCGCCTGCTCGAACTGCTCAAGAAGGAGGTGAAGTGATTTCAACCCTCCCGGCGGCAAGCTCCGAACGCATTATGAAAAGCTGCCCGAAATCCGCCACGTTCGGTGAATTGCGGTTCGTCGTTGAACCAAAGCACACGATTGATTTCGCCGACAATGGAATGCCGGCGGTGCTTTGCACTCCGTGGCTCATCTGGTTCCTGGAGCACGCCGCGCGCGAGGCCGTGCTGCCGATGCTCGAACCGGGCGAGAGCACCGTGGGAATGGAAGTCGAAGTGCGCCATCTGGCGGCGACGCCGGTGGGGCAGACGGTCACATGCCGGGCGCGCGTGCTCTTCGCCGAGGGGCGCGAGGTGTCCTTCCTGTTGGAGGCGCACGACGAGCACGAACGCATCGCCCGTGGCACGCACCGCCTGGCGGTGATTCGAGTGGATCGCTTCGCCCAACGTGTCGCGAGGAAGTCCGCCACCAAATGAACCTTCGATCCGTCAGGCACATGAAAACCAAAATCAAAATCCTGATCCTCCGCAATCCAGGTTGGGCCGCTGATGAAGTGCTGCCGCTGATTTTCAACAAGGAAACAAAGTGATCGACGTTGCACAGATTCAACCCATGCCGGCGGATGACAACGCCAAGACTCCGAGCCGACTCTTGCACCAAGCAAGCGACCTGACGGTCGGCGAGGCTTACGCGCTCCAGGCGGAGATGGCCCGATTGCGCGTGGAGCGTGGGGAAAAGGTGATTGGCTACAAGATCGGCTGCACGAGTCCGGCGGTGCAACGACAGTTGGGCATCGGCGAGCCGATCTTCGCCCGCCTGTTCGACGCCGGCTGTCACGATTCCGGCGCGCGGCTTTCGCACGCGAGCTATGCCAACCTCGCCATCGAAGGCGAACTGGCCCTCAAGCTAGCTGCGGACTTGTCCAGCTTGTCCCCCTCAGAGGAGGAATGCCGCGACGCAATTGGGTCAATCTTCCCCGTGATCGAATTGCATCACTACTCGCTTTGCAATTCCCCGTCCTGCGTCCAGGAGTTGATCGCGAGCAATGGCATGCACGCGGGGTTCGTAGTGACGGAGCCGCCGCACGGAGATCTGGCAGTCCGCGTCCGGCATTTGAAAATCCTAATCAACGGTGAACCGACCGACGAAACTGCCGAACCGTGGACGATGGGCAATCCAGTCGCGTCCTTGCTCTGGCTGGCGGCAAGACTGCGGGAGTTCGGCCTTCACCTTTCGCGCGGCCAAATAATCCTGACCGGCTCGCCGATGCGGCTGCATCCCGTCGCCGCCGGCAGCCGGGTCGTCGTCGAAGCCCCACCGCTGGGAAGATGTTCCGCAGTCTTTGAACCGTGAACCAACAAACAGAAGGAGAACAACCATGAGTTACAATGCCAATGAAGTGCTGGGATTCCTCAGCCAGACGCACGACACCCCGCTGCTCACCGACCGGGAGAAACACCTGATCGGTCTCGCCGTGACCATGACACGCGGCTGTCAGGTCTGCACACGAGGGCGCATCGAAAAAGCCCGTGCGGCGGGCATCAGCGACGATGTGCTCAACGTCCTGGTGGGCGTCGCGTCCGCCGTCAACGCCGGCGTGACCGCCGCCACAGCGCGGGAGGCTTTTCGCATGGCGGACGAATCCCAGGCTGAGGCGTGCGGCACGCTCTGCTCCCCGCAGGCGGCCTCAAAACACTGAGAGCCATCAAACGAACACGCTACAATTCAACCCCACTCACTCCATAAACATGAACCGACTCCTTAAATCACTCCTCACCGTTTTGCTCTGCCAGACACTCCCCGCGCTCGCCGCGGAACCGCCCACGAAAGCGGCATCGGAAAACTCCGGTGGCCTCGAAATGGTCGCGGCCGGACTCCGATTGGCGGAAGCGCCTCTTTGGGACGGTGAGGGCCTGCTCTTCTGCGACGTCTTCCCCTCGAAAATCCACAAGCTCGGCGCCGACGGCACGGTGAGCACAATCCGCTCCGACACGCGGAAGGAAACTGCGATGCAGGAAGAAAAAGTGAACTGGTTGCGCGAGGCGGCGCATTAAGCGGGTGACGATGAAACACATCATGAAAATCAAATCACTCCTCACCGCCCTTTTGCTGTTTGTGATCACGACGGTGCATGGGCTGGACGCCCCAAAGCCGGACAAGATGGAACTGGTGCGGCTGGCCACGTTCAAGTTCAAGGAGTCGGCCACGCCCGAGCAGATCAAGGCCGTCGAGGAAGGATTCGCGGCACTCAAAGGCAACATCCCGCAGATCATATCGCAGAAGTGGGGCACGATGACCAAGCCCGACGATCGTCAGGCCAAGGGGTTCAGCCACGGGTTGCTGCTGACCTTCGCCACCGAGAAGGATCGCGATGCCTACATGACTCACCCGGCGCACCGGGAGCTGATCAAACGCGTGGCGCCGATCATGGCTGACATCACCGTCTTCGAGTTCTGGGATCGCGTGAACCGCGGGACAGCCGCCCTAGCCACCGCCAAGGATTCTCCACCGGCTAACTCTGCTGAAGCAGTGCATCAACGGGTGACCGCGAAGATCGAGCGCATCAAAGCGGGCGTGCAGAAAATGGCGGAGGGCGGCAGCGATCCCTCGACCATCCTCACGACGATGCAGGAGAAAGTCGGCCCCTTGCTCGACGCGGGCAAGATCACCGAAGCGGAGCCGGAACTGGATCGTGTGCTCAAAGCGTTGGGCCAGGAGCCGGGTGCCGGGCCGGTGCCGGCGAAACCAGCCGCGCCACCGCCCGCCCCTGCTGAGACGGTGCATACGCGGATCGTGGCTAAGGTTGAACGTATCAAAGCGGGGGCGAAGAAATTGGCGGAGAGCGGACGCGATCCCTCGGCCATCGGCCAGGCGATGCAGGAGAAGTTCAAGCCCCTGATGGAAGCCGGCAATGTCAAGGAAGCGGAAGCCGAGTTGGATCGTGTGCTCGAACTGCTCAAGAAGGAACAGAAGTGATGACCATGAAAACCAAAACAAACATACTGACATCAACACACGCCATGAAACTCAGTTCCATCACCAGCATCGTCTGCCTGCTGCTGGCTGCCGCCAGCATCGCCTCGGCTCAGGAAGCGACGACGCCCGAGGCATTGAAGACCGAGATCGAAGCCCTGCGCGATGCCAAGGTCGCCTGGAGAAAAGTCGAGTGGAGAACGTGCCTGCTCGGCGCCTTGAACGAGGCTGCCAGGGAGAAGAAGCCGGTGTTCCTCTGGGTGCTCGGCGGGGCGCCGGCCGATGGCCGCTGCTGAGGATTCGCCGGAGCCGTCCGTGAGACGGTCATTTCCAATCCCAAGGTCGCCGAGCGCCTCAACAAGGAATTCGTGCCGCTCTATATAGGTCAGGAAAACAGTCCTGCCTACTTTGGTGCGCCGTCGAGCGAAGAGATCAAGCTCTTTCAAGTTCTGTACCGCTCTCAGGTGGAGCCGCAGGGAATGTGTGTCGTCAATGCCGGTGGACAAGCCCTTGCGTGGGCGATGAACTACAGGGAGGCCAACGAGGACATCCTGTCATTCCTGGACTATGGTCTGGAGCGTTTTCGCAAGAATCCTGACGGTCAAAAACCCGTTACGACAGAGCGTTATAGGCACTATCCCAAGCAACGCCTGGAGGATTACAAGACGGAAGCTGCCACGTTGCCCATCCCGCAGGGGCATCCCGAAAAGGGAGCCTGTCCCTCGTGGACCCTGCGTCCGAAGGGAACGCTCGTCGCCCGGCTGGTCGGCCAAGCGCTGGACAAAGACGGCAAGCCAGTAGCCGACACCTCGCAGCAGGCAAACTACGTCGAGGATCCATTTCACATCGCGGTCCAGGCGCAGGAGAAACTGGCCAAGGTTCTCGCCGACGCCAAAACAGGCCGCGTCATGCTCCCGCGCGAACTCACGCGCGAGTGGGTGAAGCGCGCCTACATGGGGGTGCTGGACGTGCAGCCCCTCGACAATCCCGGCCGCAGCAAAGGCGAATTGAAAAAGTGCGACTTCGGGGCCAAGAAGGTCGGAACCGGCAAGGGATTGACGTTATGGCGCGTGGAGGGTGAGTCGGAAGTCTTCATTGACGAAAAGATGGCACATGGGAGTCCGGGCGACATGCACGAGGTCAAGCTGAAGTGGCACGGCTTCATCGAGATAAACGAGAACCGCATGACGCGGCTGGTGCTGTCCGCCAGCGGCTCGGAGAAACTCAAGTTCGCGAGCCTCTTCGATATGGCCTGTAACGTCCGTTTCGGTGTCCTTGGTGAGCCGGTAACCGTTGAGAAAGCACGGGCTGGGAAGTGAGCCGTGGACAGGAAGGCGCGCCCACTTCGGCGCTGGGAGTGTTCACAGAATGATGATCACACCACAATCGGATAGGAGATACCCATGAAACTCAGTTCCATCACCATCGCCGCCCTCCTGTTGCTGGCTGTCGTCGGCATCGCCTGGGCTCAAGACGAGAAGGCCCGCAAGCATCAGTCGGAGACGGGTGAGCCTGCCATCATCACCCGCGATTATATTCAGGATGAGTTGAAGCTCTCGGACGACCAGAAGCAAAAACTGCAAAAGACCTCGCCCGGCTTCCAGAAGGTCTTGGACTCCCAGGAAAAAACTTGGGCGTTCCTGAAGGAGACCCTGAATGCGGAGCAGTTCAAGCGGTTTGAGCAACTGGAACTGCAACATGAAGGACCGTCCGCCCTGTTCCGGCCAGGGGTCGCGAAAGAACTGAAAATCACGGACGGGCAACGCCAACAGTTCATGGGCCTCGTTCAGGGGATGACCAAGGAGGTTCAGCCGCTGATCCAAGAGTCCAAATCCGATCGAAATCCGGAGAAGTTGGAGGAGTTCAGGCTCAAAGTAATCAAGCTGCGCCTGGATTGCCTGGGCAAGATGGAGGCTCTCATGAGCGCCGCGCAGAAAAAGCAGTGGCAGGAGATGCTCGGCAAACCGTTCGATACTCTGCGTCATCATTGAGCGTGCCCTGGCTGCCTTAAACCCATCTTCCATTCCATCTCAACCCACGCCATGAAACTCATCGCCTTCATCGTCTTTCTCGCTTCGGCCTGCCCGCTCATCGCGGCGGACAAATCCACCGCCGAAACAAAATACGTGTCCTTCCAAGTCCAGACCGGCCTCTACGGGTATGCGAGCCAGTTTCACCCGGCACCCGGCAAATTTTCGCTGACCAAGGCGCAGATGGAGGAGTTCGTTCACGACATCGTCAAGGCCATCGGCATGACGGGAGATGCCCGGCACAAACTGGCCTTCGCCGTGGGGCCGCTCTGTTTCGACATGCCCGACGGGGAAACGCGGCAGTTCATCCGCGATGCTTTTGCCGTCGCCCGCGAGAACGACGTGGCCGTGGCCTTTCACATTGACGACTCGATTTGCTGGGGAGAGCGCAAGGACTTGTTGTCCAATCCCGACAACCTCGAGACTGCGGACTGGAAACAAATCCCCAACACCGGCCGGCGTGCGGATTGGGGGCCGAAGCCCACCAAGTTTGTGCCGCAGATGTGTTTCAACAGCCCCGCGATTCAGGCCGCCGTCAAAGACCGGGCCGCCCTCATCGGCGCGGAAGTCAAAAAGGAACTGGACGCACTCAAGACCGCCGGCAAGGGGCATCTCTTGGCCGGCGTCATCGCCGGATGGGAGACCCAGATGGGCCGCGATTTTGATACCGACCGCGCCCTCGGCTATCGCGCCCTCAGCCATCGCGGATTCAGCGAGAGCCATCCGCCCAAGGACGCGGTCGCCGAACGGGTCAGCATCGTCAAGGAGTTCATGGAGCTTTGGGGCAACTCACTTCACGCGGGGGGAATTCCACGGGAGAAAATCTTTTGCCACATCGTTTTCACCTCCCAGGGACTGGACCCGAAAAATCTGAAAAGCGGTGGCGGAACACACTTCTCCCCGCCCGAGGTGGCCTTCAGTTCCGCCTACCGTCCGGGATTTTCCACCTACCCCGAAGGGGCGACCTTCAAGACGATTTTTGCCGTCATCGCCGCGCATGGTTCTCCCGGCTGGATTTCTGGCGAGGGCGTCAACGTGTCCCCCACTGGAATGCCCGGCGAGCCGAACATGGAGACGTATCTTGGACGGCTGTTCAACCACGGCGCGGTGATGGTGAATGTTTTTTCCTGGGGCATTGGCGGCGAGGCCATGCGCAACAATTTTTTTCGCAAGGCCACGGAGAACCCCGAGTGCCTGACCGCCTACGCCAAATTTCTGCGCGGCGAAAAACTGGTGGAATCCGCAGCCACGGGTTTTTCCAGTGAGGCCTTGCAGGAGAAGATGCAGCGGATTCAATCCGAGCTTCCAGGCTGGGTTCAAAAAAACGGACAACCGGCGCAGGCGCAGGCGATGGCCCGGATGGAAAAAATCAAGGCGCTGATGAAGGACAAGAAATGGCAGGAAGTGGACAAAGTGGCTGATGAAATTCTTGCGTTGGTGTCCCGCGGAGAGAAGAAATGAATCGCATTTACCTCCAGTTTCTCCCGCTACCACCATCATCGCACGGAGTTTTCGATCGCGCACTGAATAGGAGTCCACAGTTTGTCGAACTTTACTGAAGAAACCCTCAACTGGAGAAAACCACCATGCCCACCGAAGCCTCATTGGCCGAAATCGAAACCGCCGAACTCATCCTCGCCGTGGACGACACGCGCGCGGCCACCGACCCATTCAAGCTGCTGCCGTCGCTGCGCACGCTGGTGGAGGTGCGCCTGGCGGACTTGCGCACCAAGGACGCCGCCACGCTCATCACGGAGGGCGGGCGCGAAGGCGCGCAGATCAACGTCCGCACCGCGCTGGACACGCTCACGCTGCTGCTGCACGACGGCTACAACTTCATCAAGGGCATCCCCAGCTTCAGTATCACGGCGGCGCAACGGGCCACGGTGTTCACGTCCTACGGCTGGGTGGGCGGCGAACTGGGCGACTTGAACGACGCGCGGGTGGAGTCGCTGGCCAAGCAGGCGGCGGATGCCACGCCCACCATCACCAATCCGGCGCACAAGTATCCGCAGGAACTGCTGGACCTGATCGCAGCGCAATTGGTCATCCTGAACGACAACCAGACCGGGGCCACGGGCGGCACGGCGCAGACGGCCACGGGCGCGCGGGACACCGCAAAGGATTTGTTGCAGACGGCCAACGACCGCGCACGCTTCTTCTACTGCTCGGCGTCGGATGACGAGGACCAGACGCCGGAGCTGGCGAAGATCGGCAAGCAGCCGCGCCGCGACAAGGGCGAGGCGGAGCCGGAGCCGTATCCCGACGCGCCGGGCACGGCAACGCTGGACGCGATGGCGCTGACGCTCTCCATCCCTGCCCTGCCGGACCACGCGACTTCCATCCGCGCGTTCCGCAAGCCAGCGGGAGGAACGGCGGTGTTGGCGGGCACGTCCTCGGATACGACGGTTTCTGTGGTGGCAATGGGGCCGCTCACGCCGGGCGTGGTTTACGAACTGTGGGTCGTGGGCCACAACTTCCGGGGGGACGGCCCGGAGAGCAACCACGTCACGCACACGGCGGCGTAGGCAGGGAAGTTGGGCGTTGAAGCTGAGGGCGGTCGTAGGTGAGTGTGGGCGGTTATTTCGATAACAACCGCCACACTCGCAACGCTTCCGTCGCGCTCCACGCTTGCGCGTCGCAGCCGCGTTGGGTGTGCGGCGCGTCGCCGTCCACAATTTCAGGCAATTGCCCGATGCAACCTTCGGCCAGCAACCGGTCAAGACTCCCGAGATAGGCCCGGGCCGCGGCCACCGCCTCCGGCGCGAAGTCCCACGCGCGGGCGAGCGCCTCGCAGAAGACCGGAAATGTCCACACCCACGCGGT
>JAYTXL010000264.1:0-26966 GCA_043742955.1 Verrucomicrobiota bacterium
GCTTCAATTTCCTGCAATAGATTGCTCATAGATTTTCAGTTCAAATACTTTCCGCCAGCGCGTCCAGCCGCGCCTTCACACTGCCGTCAAAAACATCACCGCCGACCTGCACCCGCAACCCGCCGATCAGCGCCGGGTTGACCGCAAACGTCACGTTCAGGCCCGGCCCGTAACGCTGCGCGAGATTCGCCTGCACCGACGCCTGCAGCACAGCACTCGCCGGCACGGCGCTCTCGACGCGCGCCGAACGACGTTCGAGATCGAGCTTCACGAGCCGCTGGAACTGCGAGAGGATCACCAAAAAGCCTCGCGGCTTTTTCTCGATCACGGCGCCCACCGTCTGGCGCACGCGGCCCTCGTCCAGCACGCCGTTGACTTTACAGACGTTGAACAACTGCTTCGCATCGCGCCGGGCTTGCTTGGTGATTTTCATTGAACGTGTCGCTGAAAATTAGTTCGCCGCGAGCTGCCGGTTCGTATCTTCCGCGAGCCGCGTCTGCTGCTCGGCGGTCAAAACTCCTCCCGTGACCTTCGCGCTGGTGGCGACCACGAGCCGGCCGACTTCCTGGCGGAGTTCCGCCTTCATGCGCACGAGTTCGGCTTCGCTCGCCTGCCTGGCCTTGGCGATAATTTCGCCCGCCGCCGCGATCGCTTTCTGCGTTTCCACTTCCTGCACTTTGGCGGCTGCGGCGCGGGCATCCTCGATCGCCTTGGTCGCCTGCGTGCTGGCTTGGGTCAGAATTTCCTGCGCCTTGGCCTGCGCGCTCGCGAGTTCCTTTTTGATCTGCTCCGCATTGGCGAGGCTCTCGGCAATTTTGTTCCGGCGCTCCTCCAGCACTTGCAGGATCGGCTTGTAGGCAAAGCGGTGCAGGAGGAAGCAGACGATCGCGAAGCTGATCACCTGCGAGATGAAAAGCTGCTTCTGAAAACCGAACTGCTCGCCCGTTTTCTGGGCGAGTTCGAGCAGATCGCCTGCCGCGAAAAAGATTGGAAGTTGCATAGCTGTCGAAAAATCTGCTGTGGCGCGGCGACTTGCGCCGCCGCGCCCCGGTCTTACTTCGCCAGGAAAATGGCGAAGAATACGATACCTTCAGCGAACGCAGTGCTCAAGATGGCCTGCACGAGGATCTTCGTGGCCGCGCCGGGATTACGCCCGACCGCTTCTGAAGCCTTCATGCCGATGAGTCCGACGCCGAGGGCCGCGCCCAAACAGGCGAGACCGATGTGAATATTACCAGTCATTATGTTACCTTTCGTTGTTCCCGCCGCCTCCCGCGATTGAACACGGTCGAAGTGGCGAAATTGTTTTAGTGATGCGCGGCTTCGTGGCCCTCTTCATGCGTGCAAATCAGCAGCGTGAAGACCGCGGTCAGCAGCATGAACACCAGCGCCTGAACCACACCGACCAAAAGTTCCATCGCATAAAACGGCAGTGCCAGCAGCCAGCCGAACGCCGGGCCGCCCATGATCGCCATCGCCTCCAGCATGTTTTCACCCGCGAAAATGTTTCCGTAAAGACGGAAGCTCAACGAGACCGGGCGGAAGGCGATTGAGACGACTTCCAAAATACCCACGACGATGAACACCACCACCATCAAGGCTTTCAAGGCACCGGTGGTGTCGCCCTTGGGCCCGAACAAATGGAGGATGAAGCCGCCCGGCCCGTTGGCTTGGAGCGCCCAGACCGTCCAGCACACGAAGAAAATCATCGCCATCGCCAGCGTCATGTTGAGGTCGGCGTTCACGCCGCGCAGCAGGGGGCGGGAGATGTGATGGAGTGCCCCCGATTCATCCGGCGTTCCCCAGCCGATCGTGCCAACACCCGGAAACAAGCCTGCCCAGTTGGTGAACAGGATGAAAATGAAAATAGTGGCGAAGAACCAGAAAGTCTTTTTTACGAGCTCATGGCCGATGATGCCCTCCAGGAAATCATGCAGGCTCTCGACCAGCCACTCCCAGAAATTCTGCGCCCCCGCCGGTACGGCTTGGAGGTTCTTGGTGGCGATTTGAGCGAAGATGATGATGCCCAGCGCGACCATCCACGTCATGATCATCGAGTTCGTGACACTGAACGGGCCGATCTGGACATGCGGCGCGGCTGCGGGAAGACCTTCGTGCTGCCCGGCATGGGCGGCGTGTTCCGCCGCACCGGCCGCGGCGTGGTGCACGGCGGACACGGTTTCTTCCGCGGCGGCGGCCGAGGCGAGGAGAGGCAAGCCAGCCAGAAACACTGCGGTTAAAATTGATTTAAACATTGCGCCTGCAAACTGAGTTGGGAACCACATTCCCCGCGGCCAAGCCGACCGTTGGTCGAAAAGCGGGGGCAACGTTGCCCAATCGTGATTTTTTTCACAAGGATTTTTTTCAGGCAACGGGCATATCCCGATCCGTGGCGAAGGGATTGGGCTCCGGTCGGACGAGTCGGAGGTAGTAACGGGCATCCTGCCTGCCGTGGTACCAGGGCTTCCAGACCAGCGGAAAAACCCAGGCCAATTCAGACCGCTGGAAAATCTGCCGGCACGCGTGGCTTTGCCACCTTTTCTCCGGGCGGAAAAATGGCCCTTCACGTCAGTCGAGGATACCCGACGCTCCATGGATTCTAACCGGCTTTTGCGGCTTGGACTCACGCTGGAAGCGCCCCGCCGCACAATCCATTCGCCTATTTCAAGCTGGCTAGAAACTCGAGGAGGTTGCGCAAATCGCGGCGGGAGAGAATGTCAACCATACCCTCCGGCATGGCGGAAGCGCCTTTCGCACGCGCTTTGATCTCGGCCGTCTTGATCTTGAGGATGCCATCTTCCGGCGAATTCAGGACCAGTTCATCCGCATTTTCACTCTTCACCAGTCCGGCGTAAATCATGCCATTTTTCATCGTCACCAGCAGGGTCTCGAAGCCGGCCGCAATCACCTTGTTCGGCAGGACCAAAGACTCCAGCAGATACTCGCGCTTCTGCCGGGAACCAATCCCGGTCAACACCGGTCCCACCTCCCCCCCTTCACCATTGACTTGATGGCAGCGGAAACAGGAAACCTCGGCCCTTTCAAAAAACACTTTTTTACCCTCGGCGGCATCTCCCCCGGCCAGCGCGGTCCGGTATGCCAGCAGCGGATCATTCTTATCGCGGGCGTCCTCGATTTTTTTCAACCGTTCCTTGAGGGCGGGCGCGGTGCGTTTTCCGGCTGCCTCCAGCAGATCGAGCTGCAATTCCGCCGGCACTTTTTTCGCCAGCCATTGGTCGAGCCAGCCAGCCAGGATTTCATCCGCCGCCGGACCGGGAACCGTGCCCAAAATCGCCAGGGCGTTTTGCTTCTCCGACACCGAACCCCGTTCCAACGTCGCCCGCAAAGGCGTGGCGGAATCATTGGGATGGAGCTTGGCCTGTAACCGGCTGCCCTCTTTGCGCACCGCTTCATTTTCGTCAGCCAGGGCCAGTTTGACGGACGCTTCCAACTGGGCATCCTGCAAGCCGTCCAATGCCTTCAACGCCTCCACGCGCACCACCCCTGATATTTTCGAGTTGGCCACCAACTGCGCCAAGGCCGGGCCGGCTTCCTTGATCCCCAATTGGTTCGCCACTTGTGCCGCCACCCCGCGCACGCCGTCGGGCGCGGTTTGGAGAATCCCCGCCAGCAGCGGTTGCAAGGCACGGGAGGCCAGCGCGCCATCGCGGGGCGACATTGGCCGCCACAGGCCGACGACTTGATCGCGTCCCGAGGGTTTGGCCCAGTCACCCAGCTCCGCCAACGCCTCGCTGCGCTGGGCGTCGGTCCCGCGCGGGTTCGCCGCGAAGCCGGCTAGCGCCTTGGCCGAGTCGTCGATGCCAAACCGGAAATTGGCATTGAGCACCCGGCGGGCGAGTGGTTCGGACAAGTTTGATTGCGTTATTAACGCGGCGAGTTTTGGCATCGCTTGATAGATCGGCACATCATTGATGGCCCGCGCAGCTTCCAGCACGAGCCGCGGCTCTGAATCGTGGAGAAACATCGCAATCTCCGGGTTTTGCAGCCGGCGCAACGCCAGCAGCGAGCCCATGCGCACCGCCGGGGAGGCATCCTTGCCCGCCGCCAAAATTGCGCCTAATTCACTGCTGCCCATCAAACCGTGCACGCCCGCATGGCGCACCACCGGGTCCTGGTCGGCATTGGCGCGGAGCATTTCCAGAAGCGGGGCGGTCGCCTTCTTGTCGCCGAGTTTGCCGAGGCTGATGGCGGCGAAACCGCGCACGCGCAGCTGCTCGTCCTGCAAGAGTTTGATCAAGCCGGCCAAGCCCTGATGGTTGCGGGCATCACCCAGCACCTTCGCCGCCTGCGCGCGCACTTCGGCATCCTTGTCCGAAAGCAAAGCAACCAGCGGCTGCGTCAACTTCGCCGCCTGATTGGCCGGCCCCTTGAATTTCGCCGCAATTTGACCCAAGCCCCAGATCCCATGAAGCCGCGCGAGGGGAGAATCGTTTTTGGCTGCGGCCTGGGTCAGCGCCTTCGCACCTTCCGGACCTTTATCCGCGAGCGCAAACTGCGCCTCCTGCCGGACGCGCTGGTCGCGGTGGGCCAGCAATTTTGCCAGCTCGGCCACCGGACGCTTGGTTAGATCCTCGGCGATGAGTTTCTTGGTTTCCCGCACCAGCGGGTCCTGGTCGAGCACCGGATCATGCACCCGGTAGATGCGCCCCTTGGCGGGCAAGCCCCAGCCATCCACCCAATCCGAGAGATAAATTCCGCCGTCGACGCCAAATTCCACGTCGGTGGCGAGCACGTTCCAGATGAATTGCTCCGCCCCCACCAGCTCGAAGGAGGCACCCTTCGGTTTCAAAGTGAAGGTATGAATGCCGCTGGCGCCGCTCCCGCCGCGAAAGTCGCACAGGAAGAAATGCCCCTGGTATTTGTCCGGCAAACCCGTGCCCGGATAATGTGTGACCCCGGACGGACCGCTGGCAATGTTCGCGATGGGCGGGACGAGGTAGGCGGGCTGCGAGTCGTTTTGCGGATGCCACATTTTCTCCGAGTTCCACGGCCCGCGCGAATTCGGCTTCTCGATGAACTGCCAGCCCACGCGCCAGCCGCTGTCACCGCCCTCGACGAGATAAACCCAGCGCGCCTGATCGCCGCCGTCCGAATTGTTGTCGCCGGTGAAAAGGTTGCCGTGATCGTCAAAGGTCAATTCTTGCGGATTGCGCAAACCCGAGGCGAAGATTTCCAGGTCGGAGCCGTCCTGGTTGCAGCGATAAACCACGCCCATTTCGGGATTGTCCACGGTCCGGCCCTCGGGGGTCTTGATGCTTCCCCCGCGGTCGCCGATGCTGAAGTATAATTTGCCGTCCGGCCCGATGCGCAAGCCGTGCAAATCATGGCCGAGAAAACCGACCCGCACGCCAAAGCCATAATGCAGCGATTTGCGGACATCGCCCGCGCCGTCAGTTTTCCCGTCGCCGTCGTTGTCCTGGAGCAGCCAGAGATTGGGAATGTTGGCGAGCCACACGTTGCCTTTGCGGGCCAGCACGCCGGCGGCAATGCCGTCCAGGCGGCCGTTAAAATTATCAGCGAACACCGTGGAGCGCTCCGCCTTGCCGTCCGTACCGGGGTAAATCAGTTTCACGCGCTCCGATTCCTCGGTCAGACCCTTCACTTCGTATTTCTTGAACAGGTTGGCGAGATCTGCGGTGGACTTCGCCGCGAGTTCTTCGTCGAGCCAGTTCATGTGGCCGCGGATGTCCGTCACGCCTTTGTGCAAGCGGAAGGTTTCCACGACATAAATCCGGCCCTGTTCGTCAAAACTAAACGAGACCGGGTTCGCCAGATGCGGCTCAGCGGCGATCAAATCCACCTTCAGCCCCGCTGGGACTTTGAATTTCTTGATGGCCAGTTCGCCTTCGTTGGAGGCCTCGGCAACTTTGGGTCCGTTGGCCTTCCCGGTCGGCAAGTCGGGCGCGGGCGAGGAAAAGGCAAACACGAGCACGCCGGCAAGCAAAAGCCCCCGGCGCAGGGAGGAATTGGTTTTCGTTTTAAGCATGATGAAGGGATGGTAGCCACGCCGTGAACGAAGAATCAAGGGGCGAACTTAGGGCGAGCTTCCACCTGGCCACCCGCACGCCAGCGCGAGCGATGAACCATCGACTCTGGCGGTTTTGCGGAGGGAGGCGGGCCGGGTGCCAGTGCGACGTTGTGCGTTTGCGCGCGTGTTACGACTTGCAGCGGTGCGGAATCCGGTCAAGGTCGGGGCAGTATGCGCGACCAATCGTTCAAGTTGGCATTGGTGCAAATGGCGGTCACGCCCGGCGCCCGGGCGGCCAATCTGCAGCGCGCCACCGGGTGGATCGCGCACGCCTCGGCGACCGGGGCCAGGGTTGTGCTGTTGCCGGAAGCCCTCGATTTGGGCTGGACCCATCCCGCGGCCCGGGCCGAGGCGGAGGCCATTCCGGACGGCACCACCTGCGCCCAGCTGTGCGCCGCCGCCCGCGCGTACCGCGTTTATGTTTGCGCGGGTTTGGTCGAGCGGGCCGGGGAAACCATTTATAACGCGGCGGTGCTCATCAGTCCCGCGGGCGAAGTGCTGCTGCACCATCGCAAGCTGAACGAGCTTGCGATGGCGCACGATCTGTATGCGCTGGGAGATCGCTTGGGCGTCGCCGAAACGCCGCTGGGTGTTTTCGGCTTGATGATTTGTGCGGACGCGTTTGCCCGGGGCCAGGTGGTGAGTCGCACGCTGGGTTTGATGGGGGCGGACATTATCCTGTCGCCTTCAAGCTGGGCCGTGCCCGCGGATCACGATCAACAACGGGAGCCGTACGGCCAGCTGTGGCTGGACAATTATCAGCCCGTGGCCCGCGACTTCCATCTCTGGATCGCCGGCGTCAGTAATGTCGGTGGCATTTCTCATGGCCCGTGGCAGGGACGCAAGTGCATCGGTTGCTCCTTGTTGGTGGGACCCAACGGGGAAGTTGTGGTGCGCGGCCCGTACGGTGAAGCGGCCGAAACCATTCTCTATGCGGCGGTCGAAGTGGAGCCGCGGCCGGCGCGGGGGAGGTCTGGTGAACGTGAAGCACCTCCGAACTCCGCAGTAACGGCTTCCACGGATTGACACGCAGCAGGAACAAATTCGTGTCCCTTCGTGGAGGCCACACCCGGCCGCAGTTCAAGCACGCCGTTGGGCGGGCAAGCGCCCGCGGAGCTACAAGGAAACACCCAGCAGGCCGCGCGTCATCTGGAAATCCACGTTGCCTTCCGCCCCGAGCTTCGGCGTGTATTCCCGGGCTGCCACCGCGGCCAGGAGGCGCAGAAGTTCCGCCGACACCGTCGGTGGTTCTGCGGCGGGATCCAGCACCAGATCGAAATCTTCGCGGTGAGACTCGGCGGAGCGGCGATCATTGCCGGCGGCCACTTGGATGAGCGGCACCAGCGGGTGGGCTTGCAATGGCGGGCCCGCGACCAGCGCCAGCATGCTGGTCACACCCGTCGCACCCAATCCCGTCAAGGTTTCCACGGCATGATCCGTGGGGGTCTGCATGATGTGCCACCCTGGCTTCGCCGGCGCCTGACCGTAGGCGATCGTCGGCTCGAGGCGCGGGGACGCGCCGAGTTCAGCGCGAAAAACGGAGTCCTGCAGCAAGGTGGCATTTTCCGGCACCACCACCGTGCCGCCCGCCTGCACCAGACCGCGGACCAACTGGGCGGAGACCGTCGCCAGCGCGGGCGGAATCTCGCCGACGGAAGTCAAGCCGAGGCGTAACGATTCCCAGCCGGTGGGCGGCCGGGGGGCGATCGGCTCAGCGGGCGGGGGGGCGTTAAACCAAGCGACCACTTTTTGCGTCACTTTCTCGATGCCGCCGTCCAGTTGCACGCTGGCGAAACCGAAGCGCTCCGGATCCACGCCCTCATCCACCAGAAAATTCCGAAGGGCGTCGTTGTGGGTTTTTTCGCAGCCATGCTCCAGCATCAGGCCGCGTTTCACCGCCGGGTGGCGCAGATAGCCGACCATGGTGCGTAAGAACATTTGTTCCCCCTCGCCGGCGGAATTTCCGCAGCCTTCGGTATGCGCGAGCGCGACGTAGCGCGTGATGCCGTTCGCACGCCCGGCCGGGGTGCGATTCAGCTGGTGCGCGATCTGGTGCGCAATTTGGCCGGAGCACAGACTGGTCGGCACGATCAGGCCCACCGCGTCGGTGACGGAATTCAACCACGGCAAAGTCGGCACCGGACCCGTTTTTACCGGCCACGGCTCGCCGCCGGGCCGCGGTGCGTTCTGGATTTCCTGGAGCCGGTGGCCATCGGTCTGCCGCCATTCGCGCCACAGCTGGACCTGCGAATGCCCCGCGCGCTCCCCGGCGGTCCGGCGGCCGGAGGCAACTTTCACAAAGAGTTCAAACGTCTCGCGGCCCAGCTCATCCATCGGGGTGCCGTCCAGATACCGGCCGGCGTTGACATCCATCTCCTGGGTCAGCATCAGGTAGCGCCCGGTGTTGGTCATCAGCTTGATCGTTGGTACAAAGGGAAAATTGGTGATGGACCCATTCCCGGTGGTGAACAGAATAATATTACACCCTGCCGCGACCTGGCCGGCGATGCTTTCGAGATCGTTGCCGGGGCTGTCCATGAAATAAAAACCCGGGGCGGTCATGCGCTGGCCGAAATCGATGACGTAATCCAGGCGTTGCTCCGGATCCTTCTTGCGCGCGGCGCCGATCGATTTAATGACGATGTTGTAGAGGCCGCGATAGACATTGCCGCCCGAGGGATTACCTTCCGCGCCGTGGCCGTGCCAGCCGGCGCGCTCCTGAAAAAGCTCGAGCTGGCGCAGAAAAGCGCGGGCCGTCTCCAAGTTGCGCACGTTGCTCAGCACATACGGTTCCGCGCCGATCAATTCGTCGGTCTCGGCCAGATTGGCGCTGCCGCCGTGGCGGATCAGCTCCTTGGAAACCCAGCCGACCAGCGGGTTGCCGGAAACGCCGGAAAACGCGTCCGAGCCGCCGCATTGCAGGCCGATCCGCAGATGGGCCACCGATTGCGGGCTGCGGCGGCAGGCGTTCGCGGGCGCCAGCAGCGCCTTGACCAGCCCCTCACCTTCGGCCAGTGCGGGCAGGAAATTTCCCTGCAAGCTCCAGAAGTGCAGCGGCAGACCGTCGAGCGGATAGCGGTGATCGGCCAGGTATTTTTGCAGCCGCGCATTGGTGACCGCCTCCGTGCCCAGATCCACCACCAGCGCGGCGGCGACGTTCGGATTCACCAGAAATCCGGCCAGGGTGCGCAGCGTAAACTCGAGGTTATTCGGCGGGTTTGTGCCACCGCCCTCGGTATGCGCCACGGCGACCACCCCGTCAATATTCGGAAATTGTTCCGGGACAGTCTGGAACCGGTCCGCCAGGGCCCGGGCATAGCTTGCCGTGCGGGAGCTGGTGCCGAGCACGACCACGAAATTGCGGGTCCCCACCCCGCGCGCCGCGCCCCGGGCAAAACCCTCAAAAAAGAGCGGCTCGGGGGCGGGCGGGACCTGCCGGCCGGGCTGGAACAGGTGTTCATCCACTTGAAACGCGACCCGATGATTTTGGAAATTGGGCGCGGCGGGCAGGACGAACTCCGCGTGTCGCTGTTTCAGGGCGGCGAGGACTTTTTCGTTGCACAGATAATCGCCCGGCGCGATGGGCTGGATGGCCAGTCCGAAAGGCAGTCCCCAGGACGTGATGGGTTCACCGGGAGCGATCGGCACCACGGCGAAGCGATGTCCTTCCAGAACCGTATGGGGCAGAACAAAGCCACCGGGCGAACCCGTGATGCGAGTGCCGGCCGGGAGGCGGCGCACCGCGATCGCGGCGTTGTCACCCGGCGCAGGAATCCGGCCGGCCTGAATAAATGCAATGTCGCTTGCCATGATCCCGCGAATCTAAACCGAGAAAGACAGCGAACAAGGAAGATTATTTTCTGTGGACCCAGGCGTGTCCATCCGTGGTTTCAACTGAATTGATCCGCATAGAGCTCGTTTGGGAATTGTTTGTGGAATCTTTTGACACCACCCAGAAATCGGCGGTCGGGGCCCTCCGACTTTCCTCCTCCCCACGCTCCCGTTAATTAATTCAGTGGCCGCGGCAGGGTCCGCCACTGTTTTACCGCCCCGTTTATGAAGGTGATCTCCGCCTTCACGTAATCGCGCGGATTGTAATCCCGCTCCAGATAACGCTCCAGAAATGTGGCATTGTCTTTCGTCACTTCGCGGTAGGACCAAAAACGGGTTTCCTGCATCCAAGCACCGTGAAACTGCCAGGTGGTGAGCGCGCCCTCTGGCGTCTCACTTTGCAACACCTCGGACGGCGAGCCCCACGAAATATAGACCGCATCCTGGCTCATCCCCACCTTGATCTGCCCCTTATCCACCAACGCCTTCAATTCCGGAGTCAAACCATCGTAGGCCGCGCGGCGTTCCTGTCGGCGGGTCTCAACGGTGGAGGTGGCGCAGCCGGTCAGCACCACGCAGGCAAGCAGGGTAAAGACAAAGTTTTTCACTGTTTTAAAGACGATTTTTTGAGACGCATATTCAACGCACCACACTTCAGTGCCAAAGTTTGACCGACAAACCATTTGAAGTAAAGCGCCCGGCTGGCTAGGCTGTTCCCATTATGGCTGCACAAAATACGAATGATCCGGGCCTGGCCTGGTTATACTTTTCCCTGCTCACCGTGGTTTCCTGGGGGGTCTATGGCGTCTTCCTTCACATCGGCCAGACTTCCATGGGCGACCCGGTGAACGGCCGCTACAAGGCCTTCCTCTTCGTCGGCATCGCTTACTTCCTCACCGCTGTGCTCGCCCCCCTCGCCTTGCTCATGAGCAAGGGCGCGGCCTTCAGCGGCTATACCACCTCGGGCTGGGTCTGGTCCCTCATCGCCGGCGTGGTCGGAGCCATCGGCGCTTTCGGCGTGCTCCTCGCGTTCGGTGCCAAAGGCAAACCACCCGAAGTCATGGCGATTGTCTTCGCCGGCGCCCCGGTCATCAATGCCTTCGTCGCCATCGCCCTCCACCCTCCCGCCGGTGGCCTCAGCAGCATCAAACCCCAGTTTTTCCTCGGCGTCGTCCTGGCCTTGACCGGCGGCGCCCTCGTCACCCTCTACAAACCCAACCCGCCCGCGCCCGCCAAACCCACCGCCCCCGCCGCACCGCCCGCGCCCCCCATGCCGACGGTCGGCAAATAACTCTCTCGATGGCCGGAGCTTTTCCCAATCGTTCGGCCATCGCCTCGCATCAATGGGGACAGCTACGCACGCTCCTCGCCGCTCTGCTTCCGGCGAATCCGTTTTACACCCGGAAATTATCCGCCGCCGGCGTCACCGCCGACCTTGCGAGCCTCGATGAATTTGCCCGCCGCGTGCCGTTCACGACGAAAGGCGAACTCGTCGAGGATCAGCGGGTGCATCCGCCGTACGGCACCAACCTGACCTTCCCGCTCGCCCACTACACCCGCTGCCATCAGACGAGCGGCACCAGCGGTGCTCCCTTGCGCTGGCTCGACACCCCGCAATCCTGGTCTTGGATGCTCGACAATTGGGCCGAGGTCTTTCACGCCGCGGGCGTCACCCGCACCGACCGCCTGTTTTTTGCGTTTTCCTTCGGCCCTTTTCTCGGCTTCTGGACCGCCTTTGAATCCGCCCTCCGCCTTGGCTGCTGCTGCCTCCCCGGCGGGGGTATGAACAGCGTGACGCGGCTGCGCGTCATGCTGGACAACGAAATCACCGTACTCTGCTGCACCCCGACCTACGCGCTCCATCTCGCCGAAGTCGCCGCGCAGGAAAAAATCAGCCTCGCCCAGTCGAAATTGAAAACCATCATCGTGGCGGGTGAACCGGGCGGCAGCATTCCTGCGACCCGCCAGCGGCTCGAACTTCTCTGGCCCGGCGCGCGCGTCTGCGATCACCACGGCCTGACCGAAATCGGACCGGTCACTTTCGAGTGCCCCGCGCGCCCCGGCGTTCTGCACGTAATCGAAGCCTCCTTTTTCCCCGAGATTATCAACCCCCAATCCAGCCAGCCCGCTGCCCCCGGAGAAATCGGCGAACTCGTCCTCACGAACCTCGGCCGCACTGGCTCACCGCTTTTGCGCTATCGCACCGGCGATCTCGTCCAACCCGAGCATCCCCACGCTCAAACCGCAACGCTCGCCTGCGCCTGCGGTCGCCATGATCTCGCCCTGCTCGGGGGCATCCGCGGTCGCACCGATGAGATGGTGGTTGTCCGCGGCGTCAATGTCTTCCCCGGGGCCGTTGAGGAAATCATCCGCGCCACGGGCGGCGTGGTGGAATTCCGCGTCCATGTCACGCAGCTCCGCGCACTGGCGGAATTGAGCGTGGAGATCGAGCCGCACTCCGTAGTCACCGATCCCCCCGCGCTGGCGCGGAAACTGGAATGTGCCTTCGACAACGCCTTTGCCCTCCGTGTCCCCGTCACCCCGGTCGCCCCGGGAACCCTTCCCCGGTTCGAGATGAAAGCCCGGCGCTGGGTGAAGGATTGAAGGCAAAATCTTTTCTCTGACAAATTCACGGTCTTTGAGTCAAACTCCCGTTATGTCTGATGCCCCGCTGCTGAAACTGGACCGGGTCACGAAATCCTACGCCGCACTCGAGGGTGGCGCACCGGTGAGCGTCCTGTCGGAAATCTCGCTGGCGCTGGCCCGCGGCGAGTCGCTCGCCATCATCGGGCCGTCCGGCTCCGGCAAAAGCACGCTCCTCAACATCATCGGCACCCTCGACCGCGCCACATCCGGCCAGGTGCTGCTCGCCGGCCAGGATCTGAGCCAACTCGATGAGTTGCAGCTCGCCACCGTCCGGAACCGGCAGATCGGTTTCATCTTTCAGTCGCACCATCTACTCCCGCAATGCAGCGTGTTGGAAAACGTCCTCGTCCCCACCCTCGCCTCCAACGATGCGTCGGTGCGCTCCGGCGCGACCGCCCGCGCCACAAAATTATTGGACCGGGTCGGCCTTGGCCCTCGCCTCTCCCATCGGCCCGGCCAACTTTCCGGCGGCGAACGGCAGCGCGTCGCCGTGGTGCGCGCACTGATCAACCAGCCCAAGCTCCTGCTCGCCGATGAACCGACCGGCGCCCTCGACCGCGCCTCGGCGCTGAACCTCGCGCAATTGCTCGGCGAATTAAACCGCGAGGAAAACGTGACGCTCATCGTCGTCACCCATGCCCTCGATCTCGCCCACAAAATGGGCCGTCAATGTGAACTGCAAAATGGTCGACTGGTGGACTCGAAATGACCGCGCACGAATCCACAAAAGCGACGCGCTTTTGCTCCCCAACCTTGGAGTGCGGTGACTCGTCACCGCTTTCCGCAGGCGACTCGTCGCCGTCGCCGTCAGACACGCGTTCTGCTTCACCCCGAACCGCTGCGCGCGGTTCTGCTTCGCCGACCAGTCGGCGAAGCGGCCAGAGCGGCGACGAGTCGCCGCACTCCAAACCCTGGCCGCATGCGCCCGTTCATCAACTCACCGAACACGGCGTACACATGGTCACTGCCGGGACACTGCACAAACTGCGCCTGTTCGACCATCCCGAAACGCTGCTCCTGCTGGAACGCCACCTCCTCGAACTGGCTGAGCGCTATCACTGGCAGCTCGAAGCCTGGGCGGTCCTCAGCAACCACTATCACTTCATCGCCCGGGGTCAGCCCGACTCCGCCGACTTGGGCAAGTTTATCCGGCACCTGCATGCGAATACCGCGCGGGAACTCAATCGCCTTACGGGCATGGAAGGCCGCAAGGTCTGGCACAATTTTTGGGACACCAAGCTCACTTATGAGCGGTCTTATCTCGCCCGGCTAAACTACGTCCACCAAAACGCGGTGAAGCACGGTCTGGTGCCGGTTGCCAACCTGTATCCTTGTTGTTCCGCCGCGTGGTTTGAACGGGTGGCCCCCCGGCCATGGTACAGACCATTTACAGTTTCAAAACCGACCAACTAGAGGTGGAAGATGATTTTTAGAACCCACACACCACCTGCCCGAGTCGCTTTCACCCGCGGCGAATGCCCGCCGCTCTTGGAGTGCGGTGACTCGTCACCGCTTTCCGCAGGCGACTCGTCGCCGTCGCCGGCAGACACGCGTCCTGCTTCACCACGAACCGCTGCGCGCGGTTCTGCTTCGCCGACCAGTCGGCGAAGCGGCCAGAGCGGCGACGAGTCGCCGCACTCCATAGCATGACCCTCGGGACCCTCATCCGTCGCAGCCTGCGCTTTCATGCGCGCGCCCACCTGGGCGTGCTGCTGGGCGCAACGGTGGGCAGCGCCGTGCTCATCGGCGCGCTGCTGGTGGGCGATTCCGTCCGCGAAAGCCTGCGTGAAATGGCGCTGGTCCGACTTGGGAAAGTGGACTACGCCATGGCCACCGGCGACCGGCTGTTCTCGGAACGGCACGGACGTCAGCCAGCCAATTCCCTTCAGCAAAGCGCGCCCCTGCTGCTGTTGCCGGGCACGGTCAACACGGGTGACAATTCGGCGCGCGCCAACCGCGTGCAGATCGTCGGCGTCGATGGCGACTTCTGGAAAATGGCCAGTGTGCCGCCCGCCTTCGCGGACATTCCGCACGGTGCAGTGGTGCTCAACCGTCCGCTGGCCGACCAGCTCCAGGCAAAAACCGGTGACGCAGTCGTGGTGCGGGTCACGAAGGTCTCGCATCTTTCACGCGATGCGCCCCTCGCACCGCAAGAGGATTCGTCGAGTGCCCTGCGGCTGAATGTCCACGCCATTGTGACCGATGCACAGTTCGGCCGGTTCAGCCTCCAAGCCAACCAGGTCGCGCCGTTCAATGCCTTCGTCCGGCTCGACGACTTGCAGGCGCGAGCGGGCACGACCAATCAAATCAATGTGGCGTTGTTGAAAGGTGGCGAGGCAAGCTCCCTCCAGAAAAAGTTCACCCTGACGTGGTCCCTCGCCGACGCCGAACTCGAGCTGCGCGAACTCCCTGCCTCCGGCGAAGTGGAACTGCGCACGAGCCGCGTGTTCCTCGACGACGCTGTGGTGCGGCTGGCCACCAACACCTTTCCCGGCGCGCGCCCCCTCGCCACTTACTTCGTTAATGAACTGCGCGTGGACAACCGGGCCACGCCGTACTCCATGGTCACCGCAGCGGGCGCGCCCATCGTGCCGGCGGACATGAAGGACAACGAATTGCTCATCAACCAATGGCTCGCCGATGACCTGCGCGCCAAAGCGGGTGATGAAATCGAGCTGAAGTATTTCGTGGTCGGCCTCGGCCGCAAAATGGAGGAGCGGACGAACAGGTTCCCTATCCGCGCCGTGGTGCCGGTGGAACTGCCGTACGCCGACCGCGAATTGATGCCGGATTTCCCCGGCCTCACCGAGGCTAAAAACTGCCGCGATTGGGATGCCGGATTCCCCATCGACTACGACAAGATGCGGCCGAAGGACCAGAAGTATTGGGACGATTACAAAGGTACACCCAAGGCTTTCGTCACGCTCGCGGCCGGCGAAAAGATGTGGAACAACCGCTTCGGGACTTACACCGCCGTGCGCTTCGCTCTCCCACTCCCTTCGGCCTCCCTCGCCCCACCCGGAGGAGAGGGCCAGGGTGAGGGGGCCTCCGCTTCCCTAAAATCTTTCCGCGCCAACCTGGAATCCAAACTCCTCGCCAAGCTCGATCCCGCCACGTTCGGACTGGTGTTCCTGCCCGTGCGGGAGCAGGCGTTGAAGGCGGCGGAGCAAGCGCAGGACTTTGGCGGATTGTTCATCGGATTCAGCTTCTTTCTGATCATCGCGGCGTTGCTACTCACGTCGCTGCTGTTTCAATTCGGCATCGAACAACGCACGGTGGAAGTCGGCACACTGCTTGCCCTCGGGTTCACGCCCAAACAAGTTCGACGATTGCTGCTGCTCGAAGGCGCGGGGATTGCGCTGCTCGGTGGATTGCTCGGCACCCTCGGCGGCATCGCGTATGCCCGCGCCATGCTCCACGGCCTGACCACGATCTGGCGCGACGCCGTGGGCACGTCCGCGCTGCGTTTCCACGCGACGCCGATGACGCTCATGATCGGTGGCGTCGCGAGCGTGTGCGTGGCGCTGTTCACGATCTGGCTCGCGTTGCGCAAACAGGCCCGGCAACCCGCGCGCGAGTTGTTGGCTGGCGGCAGTGAAACGCAGGAACTCCGCGAACAGAAGCGTGGTCGCTTGGCGGCGTTAGTTTGCGTTGCATCGGTCTTACTTGCCCTCGCGCTCGGCGGCTGGGCCCTGCTCAAGAAGGAGGCGATGGCCGAGACCTTTTTTGGAGTAGGCGCGTTGCTGCTGATCGCGGCGCTGACGGGCACGTCGGTGTTGCTCACAAAGTTGAATGCTACCAAGGCGGCGACGCAACCGACCCTTGCCGGCATGGGCGCGCGCAACATTGCGCGCCGTCGCAAACGCAGTCTTGCCACGGTGGCGATGCTGGCGTGCGGCAGTTTTCTCATCGTCTCCATCGGCGCGTTCCGGCTCGATGAAAACCAGGATGCGACGAAGCGCGAATCCGGCACGGGCGGCTTTGCGTTGATCGGTGAAAGCACGATGCCGGTGCATCAGGATTTGAACACGAAAGCCGGAAGGGACTTCTACGGGCTGGATGAAAAGGTGATGGAGGGTGTGTCGATTGTGCCGTTCCGCGTGCGCGACGGCGATGATGCGAGTTGCCTGAATTTGAATCGGGCGCAGAAGCCGCGACTGCTGGGGGTCAAACCCGAAATGATGTCCGAGCGCGGAGCGTTCACTTTTGCCGGCAAAGTGGACGGCGTAAACGAAGCCAAACCCTGGCTGACGTTGACCCGGGGAGCATTCTATCCCATGGGCGGTCGGCCGCTTGCCGCGGATGAAGTCGCTGCATTTGCCGACGAAGCATCGATCCTCTGGGCGCTGGGCAAGAAACTCGGCGACACGCTCGAGTATACCGACGAACGCGGGAGCGCCTTCAAGGTTCGGCTCATCGGTGCATTCGCCAACTCCATTCTCCAAGGGAACCTGGTTATAGAGGAAGACGAATTCGTAAAGCACTTCCCCAACGAGAGCGGCTATCGCATGTTCTTGATCGATGTTCCGTCGGGCAAGGTGGCGAGCGTGTCCGCCGCTTTGACGAAAGCATTAAGCGACGTGGGCCTCGAACTCACGCCGGCGCCGCGCCGATTGGCAGCATTTAATGCGGTGCAAAACACCTATCTCTCCACGTTTCAGATTCTCGGCGGGCTGGGATTGTTGCTCGGCAGTGTGGGACTTGGCGTGGTGGTGCTGCGCAACGTGCTCGAACGACGCGGCGAACTGGCTCTGCTTTTGGCCGTCGGATTCCGGCCGCGCGCATTAAAATGGCTGGTGTTGAGTGAGCACGGCGCGCTGCTGTTGCTGGGCCTGGCCAGCGGCGTGATCGCGGCGGCGGTGGCAGTGCTGCCGTCGCTGTTGTCACCGGCCACCCAACTGCCGTATGCTTCGCTGGGACTGACGCTCGGAGCGGTACTCCTCAGTGGCGGCTTGTGGACCTGGGGTGCCACCGTGCTGGCGCTGCGGGGTAACTTGCTCGAAGCCTTGCGCAACGAATAGTTCTGCCGACTTGTAGCCGCACGCCTTCAGGCTGCGCGCTTTACGACGGACGCCATGAGCGGGTGCGGACGCAACTGAAGGTTGCGGCTACGGATGGCGTCGAACAGGGGTCGAATAGCCGGTGAAGATATTTATGGCGGTGGATGGAACTTTGAATTGCATGCGTATGAAGAAATTAATCCTAACCATGGCCTTGTTCGGTGGACTCCTGGTCGAGGCGCCCGCGCAATCCTCCAAACCCCTCTACGAGAACAATTTTGAAAAGGCCGAAGTGGACAAAGTGCCTGAGGGCTTCCTGGTGTTGGACGGCGGGTTTGCCGTGAAACAGGCCGATGGAAATAAATTCCTGGAGCTGCCCGGCGCGCCCCTGGATACATACGGCGTGTTGTTCGGCCCGACGGAAAAGGAGGGTGTTTGCGTCAGCGCCCGCATCAACGGCACCGGCGTGAAGCGACGTTTCCCGACGCTGGCGGTCGGTTTGAATGGTGTGGGCGGCTACAAATTGCAGGTGTCGCCCGCCAAGAAATTGATCGAGCTCTACAAGGGCGAGGAAGTGAAAGCCAGCGTGCCCTTCGAATGGCAGTCCGGCACGTGGACGATGTTCCGCCTGCAAATCCGCAAGGTCAAGGAAGGGGAGTGGAAAATCGAAGGCAAAGCCTGGCCACAGTCGGGCAAGGAACCCGCCACCTGGCTGATCGCCCACGACGAGAAAGAAGCGCCCAACGCCGGGCGCGCATCCATCTGGGGAAATCCGTATTCCAGCACCCCCATCCAGTTTGACGATCTAGTCATCGTCCCGGCGACCAAATAGGGGCGTGGTTTTGCTTTGACGAAACCCTTATTTCCGCTTGAATCGACGGCATCGCACCAAAATTCGAAACATTATGAATCCATTGAAGCATTTTTTCCTGCCCGTGTTCGCTGGCTTGCTGCTGGCTGGATCCGCCGCGCCGGCGGCATCCTATGAGCCGAAGGTCGGCCTCCAAACCTGGACGTGCCGCAACATGAACTTCGATCAGGCGGTGGAGTTCGCCACCAAGCACAAACTTAAATACCTCGAGATGACGGCGGCTCATTTTGACCCCAATGGATCGCCCGAAGAAACCAAGCGCAAAAAGACAATTCTCGAGGACAAAGGATTGGTTTTCTATAGCTTCGGCGTCGCGGGCACCACCGCCAATAAAGAGGAAAACCGCAAACTCTTCGTGTTCGCCAAAGCCATGGGCATGAAGCTCATCGTCATCGAGCCGAAGAACGAGGCGGCCATCTGGGATAACCTCGAAGAACTGGTGAAGGAATACGACATCAAGCTCGCCATCCACAACCACGGCATCACCAGTGTCTATGGGAATCCCGAGACGGTGCAAAAAATCCTGAACGCCCGCGACCAGCGCATTGGTGTCTGCCTGGACGTCGGCCACGTCACCGGGGCGGGATTCGACGCCGCCAAAGTGTTCCGCGATTACAAGGGGCGCGTGTGGGACATCCATCTCAAGGACAAGAAAATCGAGAAGGTGGATGGCAAAGACGTGATTTTGGATGTGCCGATCGGGCAGGGCCAGGCCAATTACAAGGACTTGCTGGTGGAATTAAAGAAGGCGAAATGGGATGGGGTGATGGCGATTGAAACGGACAATGCCTCCTTTGCCAAGGAGCCGACGGATTACGTGCTGTCCGCTTTGCACTACGTAAAATCCAACCAGCCTTGACCCGCAACCCGATGTCCACTCCCCACAATTTAACCAGATGCAACGGCCCGCTTTCGCGGCGGAGCTTTTTGGAGATCGGCTCGCTGGCGGCCTGCGGCTTGGGGATGAGCGATTTGTTGCGTTTGCGGGCTTTGGGCGGCAGTCCTGGCCCGGCAAATTCGGATACGGCGGTGATCCTGGTGTGGCTCCCGGGGGGCCCGCCGCACATGGAGACGTACGACATGAAGCCCGATGCTCCCTCGGAGTATCGCGGCATTTTCAATCCCATTCGCACCAACGTGCGCGGCATCGAAGTTTGCGAATTGCTGCCGTTGCACGCCAGGTGCGCGGATAAATACACGCTCATCCGCTCCATTTCGCACGAATTCGCCGACCACGGCGGTGGCCACAAACGGTTTCTCACCGGCTACAAGCCGAAGTCGCCGGTCGATACGGTGAACGACTATCCCATGGTGGGGTCCGTGGTCTCGAAGCTGCGCGAGCACGTGAAAATCGGTGTGCCCAACTACGTCGCCGCCACCGACAACGGTCGCCAGGGAGTGGACGTGTTCGCGTTTGGCGGAGCCTATCTGGGCAGCGCCAGCACGCCATTCTTCGTGGCGGGCGATCCGAGTTCGCCGGATTTTAAGGTGCAAAATCTCGGCCTCACGCCCGACATGGCCGAACGGCTCGACAACCGCGCGCATCTGCTCGCCGGGCTCGACCGGCTGCGGCGTGATGTGGACAAGAGCGGCCTCATGGACACCATGGACAAGTTCAGCCAGCAGGCGATGGAACTGCTCATGTCCGACAAGGCGCGGGTGGCCTTTGATCTTTCCCGCGAGTCGGCCAAGGCACGCGAACGCTACGGCAACCACGCCTTCGGCCAGCGCGCCATCATGGCGCGGCGATTGGTGGAAGCGGGCGCGAGCTTTGTGACTGTGGTGATGGAAAATCCGGGCGGCACGATGCCCAAATACGGCACCTATAATTGGGACTCCCACGCGGTGAACTGCCACCTCTTTGATGACGCCAAATGGCGTTTCCCTTATTACGATCAGGCGGTCACTGCCCTCGTGGAAGACCTCTATGCGCGGGGCCTGGACAAAAAGGTGTTGCTGGTTGTCACGGGTGAATTTGGTCGCACCCCCCGGCTGAGCACGACCGTTGGTTCGCAGACGGGGGTGACGCAACCAGGCCGGGACCATTGGCCTGGCTCAATGTCGATGCTGGTGAGCGGCGGCGGAATGCGCACGGGCCAGGTGGTGGGGTCCACGGACGCCCGGGGAGAAGCCCCCAAGGAACGCGCCTTGGCGCCCGAGGATTTGTGGGCCACCGTGTATCGCCACCTCGGCATCGATTATACCCAGAGCTTTCTCGACCACTCCGGCCGGCCGCTTCCCATCCTCCCCGGGGGCGAGCCCATTGCGGAATTACTGCCGTCCTGATCCGGAGGCGGGAGTTTCGGTAAGGCCTTAATTTGGAATTCCGTGCTCCATTGAATTTAGGGCACCACCGAAATTTCTTGGCACCCCGGCGATGGAGAAGTAGTTGATTACTGTGGGCGAGCTTGATGGTTCACTCCACCCGAGTCGGTGTTGAACAGTTTTATGCAACGCAAAATATCCAGATGCAGCGGACCCCTCTCGCGGAGGAGCTTTCTGGAGGTGGGTTCGCTGACCGCCTGTGGCCTTGGGCTGAGCGACGGCCTGCGTCTGCGCGCGCTGGGCGCCAACTCCGGTTCCGGCCATCCCGACACCGCCGTGATTCTGGTCTGGCTCCCGGGCGGCCCGTCGCACATGGAAACCTACGACATGAAGCCCAATGCCCCCTCTGAATACCGGGGCATCTTCAATCCCATCCGAACCAACGTGCGCGGCATCGAAGTGTGCGAGCTGCTACCCAGACACGCTCAATGCGCGGACAAATACACGCTCATCCGTTCGATCTCGCACGAGTATGCCGGCCATGCCGGCGGTCACCGGCGCTTTCTCACCGGTTACAAATTGCGGCAGCCCGTCGACACCGGGGATTTCGTCAACGACTATCCCATGGTGGGATCGGTCGTGGCGAAACTTCGCGAACAAAGCAAAGCCGGCGTACCGAATTATATTGCGGAAGTGGACGGCGGACGGCAGGGCGTCGACACCTTCAGCTTCGGCGCGGCTTATCTGGGCAGCGCCACCACGCCGTTTTTCCTCACCGGTGATCCCAGCTCTCCCGATTTCAAGGTGCAGAATCTCAGCCTCACGCCCGACATGGCCGAGCGGCTCGACCACCGCACCCACCTGCTCGCCGGTCTTGATCGCCTGCGCCGCGATGTGGACCAGAGCGGCCTCATGGACACCATGGACAAGTTCAGCCAGCAGGCGATGGAGCTGCTCATGTCCGACCAGGCCCGTGTCGCCTTCGATCTCTCCCGCGAGTCGGTCAAGGCACGCGAACGCTACGGCAACCACGCCTTCGGCCAGCGCGCCATCATGGCCCGCCGCCTCGTCGAGGCGGGCGCCAGCTTCGTCACGGTCGTCATGGAACACCCCGGCGGCGTGGCCCCGAAATACGGCGTCTATAACTGGGATTCCCATGCGGTGAATTGCCACATCTTCGACGATGCCCGCTGGCGCTTTCCCTATTACGACCAGGCGGTCACCGCCCTCATCGAAGACCTTTATGCGCGCGGGCTGGACAAAAAAGTCCTGCTCGTGGTCACCGGCGAGTTTGGCCGCACCCCGCGCATCGAGACCTCCGTGGGCACGCAGACCGGTGTTCGCCAGCCGGGCCGCGATCACTGGCCCAATTCAATGTCGGTGCTGGTGAGCGGCGGCGGAATGCGCACGGGCCAGGTGGTGGGCGCCACCGACGCCAAGGGGGAAGCCCCCAAGGAACGCGCCCTCGGTCCGGAAGATTTGTGGGCCACCGTCTATCGCCATCTGGGGATCGATTTTACGCAGAGCTTTCTGGATCATTCCGGTCGACCAACCCCGATCCTTCCCGGCGGCGAACCCATCACGGAACTACTGCCGGGTTGAAGCGTCTCCCGGCACCGTCGCGACACCGAATCCGGTCACCGCGTGGCATTGGTGCCCAGACGCGTCGTCAATTCATAGCTGAACTTCTGCTTTTCCCGCGACTTCAGCGGCCGCACGAACTTCACCTTGCTCGCATCCACTTTCTCATACTTCGCCGCAGTCACCATCGTCCAATCGCCCGTGAAGTTCCTCCGGATGTCCAGTTCCACCTCGATCTCCTTCGTGTTCTGCACCTCCACCTCCCATGTTTCGCGGATCGTCCAGCCCACCACATTCCCGTTCGCGTCGAACTTGATCTCCGTCTTCGACCAGTCCTTTAACACCGGCTGCACCAACACTTCCAGATCGTTGCCCAGTTCCATTTCCACCGCCTCGTTGATCGGGATGTATTTCACGCCCGTCCGGCCCACGAACGCGTAAAGCTTGTCGTTGGTCACCCACCGAAATACCTTCACTTCCCCGTCCGGCAGCGGCTCCTTGCCCAGCTTGGCGGCGATCGAATTCGTGAAACGGTAGTAGCGCATGACCTGGTCGCCCCATTGTTCCCGCTCATATTTGTAGTAGCTCACGATGGGCACTTCCGCGGCCTTGAACGACGGCAGGCGTTTCGACCAGCCCGTCGGAATCGTGTCCCGCCCTTCCACGGTGTAGAGAAAATACTCGCCGAGCGCCTCCTTGACCACTTCGCGCGGCTTCGCATCCGCCATGGCGACGCCAGCCAGCATGGCGCTCCGGGCCATGGTTTTTGCTTTCGCTGCGGTTTCCACCATCGCCATCGGCGCCGGCGGCGGTTGCGCGCCGGGCTTTCCCCGTTGGGCCAGATCGGCAATCGCCTCCACGAGCCGGATCACCCCCACCACCAAACGCACCTGCGCATTCTCATAGTCCTCCCCGCTGTGGTTGTTCACCCGCACCTGCCCCGCCAAATCCATCCGCTTTTCATTCTTGCTGGCCTCGGCCACGTAGTCAGCCGACCAACCGATCCCGCTTGTAAAATACCGGATCTCCACTGCCACCTCCCCCGCATACTCGCTCTTGATCCGCCATTCCAAGGTGTTGGTCACCCGCGCCGGAAAGCTCACATCCAACAGGTCCACCTCGTCCGCGTGGGTCAACGCGCGAAATTCCAAGCTGGTGGGATCGATCAGCGTGTTCGCCCACGAAAACTCCAGCTTGTTCAATCCCTTCCGGAACGTCAGCACCCGCGTCTCCTTCACCAGTGTCAGATCCGCCGAGTTGTAAATCGTCAGCTGCACCGAGTCCCGCCCCGGCAGCGTCACCACGTTCACCCGCGCCTCCGCCCCCGCCGTCCCCAGCACCAGCACCCCCACTAAGATTGTTCGTTTTAATTTCATCACATTTCCTCCTCAGGCTAGTAATTGGTCGGCTCGTTCCCCTGCACATTCAGTCGCTGCACATTAAACGTGACGGTCGTCTTCTTCGCCCCCGTCGTCTCCGCCCCCAGCGTCAGCGGGATCTCCACCGTGAACGCATCTTTCCGCTCATACTTCACCGTCGACTCCACCATCTTCCAATACCCCGGGATATGCTCCACAAGCACCAGGTTCACCGCTGTTTTCTTGAAGTTCTCCACCTCGATTTTGTAGATCTCGTCCGTGTCCCACAGGATTATCTGGTTCGCAGTGTTGCGCTTCAAGTTCGTGCGCTCGTCCTTCGTCTTGCGCTGCACCACTTTCACCTCCCGGCTCTGCCCGATATACAGCTTGAGCTCCCGATCCACCGGCGTCAGCACCCCCCAATCCTCCCCGGTGAACGCCACCCCCTCGCCCGCCTTGCCCCCGTTATCATCGGCCGCTTCCTTCGTCTTGATGAAAATCCGCACTTTGCCGGGCAACAGCGTGTGCGCTCCCAGCTTCGATCCCGCATCGTTTTTGATCACATACGACAGCGGCAACCCCACCGTCTTCTTCTCATACTCCGGATCCCACGGCAGCTGCGCCGCATCCCACGTCAGCACTTTCTTGACCGGCAATTTGTCAATCCGCTCGGACAACATCTCCAGCGCTTCCTCATGCGCGATGGTTTTCTTGAAATCGCTTCCGTACCCGATGGAAATCTCGGCGTCGGTCAGATCTTCGCCCGAATCATTGCGCAACCGCAGATAGTTGCGCAGCGTCAGGGCCGTCTCATCCGGCTCCGCCACCGCCTTATACACGATGTCCCGGCTCAACCCCTGCGCCAGATAAGAAATGCGCACCCGCTCCTCCTGCGCCACCGGGCTGCTGATCGCCCAGATCAACGCATTCTCGTTGGGCGGATAACTAGTGCTGAGAATAATGACTATGTCGGGATGGCTCAACATCCGCACCTGGATTGAACTGCCGTCCAGATTCACCCCGCGCCAAGAAAAATCCACCTGGTTCAATCCCTTCTGCAAAGTGATCAACCGCTCTTCCTCGATCAGCGTCGCGGTAGGATTGCTCAATGACACCACCACGCGCGCCCGTTCCGGCAGCGCCACCAGTTTCACGCGGGCCTGCACGGGAAAGGTGGCGGCCAGCACAGCGGCCACAATAGCAAACAGGGTCTTAGTTCTCATGGGATGAAGACGGTATCACAACAGGTTTAAATGGACGGCGGCATGTCCGGCGTGCCCCACCTTTTATCCGGTGTGCGCGCCCGTGGCAATTCCATCGTTCCATCCCCCCTTCGACGGAACTCCTCCCCAAATACTCCCGGAGTTTTTCAAACCAGTACTGATCCAGGTGGCCGGGGAGGGATAAAAACAACCGGCTATTTACCGCCCCCGCTCGGGGCAAACATTTTGGCCGCCATCTTCATGCCCATCATTTGCATATCCCGTTGGGTCTTCTGGGATTTGTCAAACGCCTCGTACTGTTCCGGCGTCAGGATTTGCTGGGCGCGGACCAGGGAGCGCTGGTCTAGCTGCGCTTTTTCCGTGGCAAACTGGTTCAGCCGTTCCTCGGTGAAAAACTCAGCAACATTGCCACCAAACTTCATGGATTGGTCGTTGTAGTCAGTCGTGAACTTGAAGTTCTGCCGCTCCTCGCTGAGCGCTTGGATTAATTGCGCTTCCTGCGTGGGCGCCAGCGGGTTGCCGGCACCCGCCATTTGGTCTTTAAAGGCGCCCACCTGCATCCGTTCGGGCAGGACTTTCTCGTAGGCCTCGAACTGTTGATAATTCTGCTCCCCCAAAAATTGTTTAATCTCGGCGTTCACCGCCTCGCCATCATCCTTGATCTTCTTCATTAACTCGGTCCGCTTGGCCGGATCCAGATCGCTGTCGAGCATGGCCAGGCCCGCCTCGGAACCGCCGAGCATTTTCTTTTCCAGCAAGCCCTTGAGATGGGTCGATTGCTCCGCGTTCAAGTTGAGTTGCTGGAAAACCGGCGAGTACGTCTTGTCGATCATCGGTCCGATCACCGCCTTCTGCTGCGTCTTGATCATCTCCCTCATCTCCGGGGATTTGAACATCGCGGCCAGGCCGTTGACTGGGCTGTTGGTTTTCGCCGCGGTCAACGCCTGCTCCAATTGCGAAACCTGGCTGGATTTCTCGACGGCGACGGCGGTGGTGTCATTGAGCCGTCCGCGCAATTCCTTCACCTGTTTCTCCTTTTTCGCGACCACTTTCGCGTCGGCATCCTGCCGCTTCTTTAGCTGGGCTTCCAGTTCCAGCACCTTCGACTCAGCCTGGCCGGTCTTTTTCTGCTGGCTGAAGAACCAGCCGCCAAAAACAGCGGTGGTCACGACGAGTAAAACTATGACGAGGTTTTTCATAAGTTTAATTAGTGGAGAATGGAATCATTTGGTTGGAACCGGCGCCGGCGCATCAGGGGCGATGCCTTTCAACCACCAGGCACCCTGCTGGCTTTGGTAGGATTCGAATCCCTTTTGCCCAAAAGTCGAGGTGATGGCCCGCTCGGTCTCCGTGCGGATGGCCCGCAACGCTGCCTGCCGCTGCTCATTGGAAAGCGACTGATCCGTACGCAGCCTGTTCGCCTGTTCCTCCGCAGTCTTCTTCATGTCATACACCTTGACGGCGGCCTCCTTGGGCAACCCCTGGCGCTCGGCCACCTTCGACATCGCCCCGTAGGCCCAGTCCTGTCCCCGCTGATATTCGGTATACCGGGCATCGCCCATCTGCGCTTTCAATTGCCCGTCCAACTCCTTCTGCGCGGCGGCCCGTTTGGCCTGCTCCTCCTTGTCTTGGCTCATCATCCCAAACTGCCCGCCAAACTCGTCGTCGAATTTTTTCTTCAGCTTGAAAATGTCACGAAACTCCTGCTCGTTCGGCTCAAAATCCTTCATCTGCATGCGCATCATCATCGAGGTTTCCGACAAACGTAAATCATAGTCCTCCTTCTCCTTCGGGGTCAGCAGCCGGGCCAGTTCGGCCTCACCCTCTTTCTGGATCTTCTGCATCTCCTTCAGATCCTCCGCGTCCGGTTGTCCATTGCCCATGCGTTTCATCGCCTTGGTCTGCAACTCCTGCATCAACTCCATCACCTTCGCCTGCTTGGCTGGCGGCAGGAAGTCGAGCATGTTCACCATCATCGCCGTGACGCCAAACATGTCGGGCTTCTCTTCCGGCTCGATCCCGAGCAACTCCTTCAACAACGCCCGCTTCTCTTGCGCCAACTCTTGCTGCTGTTTCTTGCCTTCTTCGTTCCCCATTGCCCCCATCATCGCGTTCATGCCCCCTTTCCAGAACTTGAACCCC
>JAYTXL010000265.1:0-1860 GCA_043742955.1 Verrucomicrobiota bacterium
GCGGAAGCGGAGAGAATTTTCTGCAGGTAAGCAAACAGATAACCGGCCGCAAATACGGTGAGTATCCACGAGAATTGGCTGGCGAAGTCCAGAATCAGGTAGAAGAAAGTGCCGACGATCAGCAGCGTTGCGCCTCCCTTGCCGATGGGGTAGGTGAAGGCACCGGGCAGTGCTTTGAAGAAAGTTTCCGCATCGATTGCCTCAGCATGGCGCTGCGCCTCGAAGCGTTCCGCCAAAGGAGCACACTGGCCGCGACACACCGGACAGTCGAGCCACACCTTCGTGGCGGACTGGCGCGGGGTGATGCATGGCTCGCAGAATTGCAGGTGGCATTGCTGGCAGAACAGCGTGGCCGGTGTGGCCGGATGATTTCTGCACGCTTGAATCGGTGGTGCTGGCGGCGGTTGTGAGGTTCCTAGAATCGGTGGAGCGTCGGGCGAAAGGTCGACCGACGCGCGCGAGGTTTTGCTCAGAGACAACCGAAAGGGTGCTGGTTTATCGACGGCAGGAGTGGTTTCAACGACCAGTTCCACGTCACCCAATTTCAAGGTCTGTCCCGGCTTGAGTTCGGTTTCCTTCACCGGTTGGCCATCCAGAAAGGAGCCGTTCGTGGAGTTGAAGTCCCGGAACTGCGCCGCGCCATCGTGCCAGATGATTTCGCCATGCCGACTGGAAACGGACGGATCGTCGATCTGGATTGTGTTCTCGGAAATGCGGCCAATGCTGTTCGGCCCTGGTTTCAGTTCCAGCTCCGTCCCGGCCACGGCGCCGGATTTCACTCTCAATTTGATCACGCATCGCTCCTTGGGTTGGTGGTTGGGCCGGACGCTAGGCAACGCAGTGGGCGCGGGTCGGATGGGAGCAGGAGCCACTTGGGGGGTGACCACTCCAGGCCTCTTCGTCGGCCTTTCCGCCGAGACCAAGTTGAAAACCAACCTTCAGATAAATGGCTTCGATGCTCTTCAAAAGTGGCGTGGTCTGTTAATCAACCGGCGATTCATTCAGCAGCGTGCGATACACTTGCCGCGCGTGTTCGTACGCGGCGCGCGCATCTTCCTTCTCTTCCGCCTTGTAGGTGCGCTCTTTCTGCGACCAGCATTGTTCCACCGCTTTCACGCACCACTCGGCGCTGCGTTTGGAGGCGCGCACCGGCTGGTCCCCGACGGTCACCCAGATTGGGTTCGTGTGGGAGCTGGGAAAGATGCGGAGGGCGACCCAGCTGCTGCGCTCGATTTTGACATTGAAAGACACGTCTAGTTGTTTTCCGTCGGCGATGATATTTTTCCGGTCCACCGCCTGGCCGTTCACAATGAGTTCAACCGGTACTTCGCGCGAGTCGCCCGTGCGGGCGCGTTCGATGTCCCAGTACGGTTTTTGGGAATAGGGCCGGTTTTTCATGGTCAGGTCGGGCTGTTCATTTAAACGGGCGGCAACGCGCGCGGTGACATTGACGGAGCCGGGTTGGGCGAGCTTGAGTTCGCTGCCCTGTTCGCCGATTGCGGTGTGGTTCACTTTGAAGTCGAGCAAATGGCTTTTTCCATCACTGACATAATTGCGGCCCAGCCGGATGCCTTCGCACCAATCCTCGTAGTCCAACTTGCCATCGAGCTTCACATAGCTGCGCCCGAGGCCGACTTTTTCGCCGTAAATGCACGGGAAATCCGTCTCGCCACTGATGCGCGTGCGGAAGCCGACATTCAGCGTGTGATACCAGATGTTCAATTCCCAAGTGCAGGGCGTGTCCACCATGCTCAGAAAGTCCACCGCCGGGCTGGGCTGGCCGTTGGGGCCGGGGAGCGTATGCGTCACGTCCACGATGTATTCATTCGCGCCGATGCCATCGAATTTCGGCAGGTTGTA
>JAYTXL010000266.1:0-10387 GCA_043742955.1 Verrucomicrobiota bacterium
AGGTTTTTGCGCATTGTTGATCGACTCCAGATGCGGAATCGAATCGGGCTATTCCGAAACCCAATGAAAGCAGGAGTGTCGCAAAGTCGGTGCTGGTAACATCCGTTGAAATCGTCATCATTCAAGCCATTGATCCCGTGCGTTTTACGCCTTAACTAAGGGCCATTCGGGTCAGTCCTGAATGGCCCTTAGGAGCTGTAATTAAATAAGTGTAGCAACTATTGCGGGGAATGGTAGGGTTGCTGGGTGACTCGCGACCAGCTGATCGAGCAGCGGTTTTCTCTCCTCAGCAGTGCGCTGAATGAAAGGATGCGTCGGCTCGTGGCCGCCGCTGAAGCCAAGGTGGCGGGCTACGGAGGGGTATCCTTGGTCGCTCGAGCCACAGGGGTTTCCCGACGTGCGATTACCAGGGGCCTAGAGGAATTGAAGAACCCCCGAGCCCGCCATGGTTTCTCCGCGCAGCCCACCCGTATCCGGCGAGCCGGTGGCGGACGCAAAAAGACCACCTTTCAAGACAAGACCTTGATAGCGGATTTGGAAAAGCTGATCGAGCCGTTGAGCCGGGGCGATCCAGAATCCCCGCTCCGCTGGACTTGCAAGAGCCTGCGCAAACTGGCCGATGAATTGGTGAATGGGGGACACCAAGTGAGTCATCGACTGGTCGGAGAGTTGCTGGCGGAGCTTGGCTACAGCTTGCAAGCCAACCGCCAGACTCAAGAGGGTTCCGCCCATCCAGACCGCAATGCTCAGGAAAAGGGGTCGGTTCTTATTATTGATAACTCAATTATCTCAGAGCCTGTTTGAGTGCGCCGTGAAAAGGCGCAGAACTCCAGTGGGAGGATCATCCCATCCGGCAACTTTCGTTCCAGCCGGTAGCAGCCGAGGGGGACATGGAAGCGATGAAATGTCTCAAGCACTTTGGTGTAAAGGGCCCGTCATGCGGGTCAGCGAGCGAGCAGGCCGTAATGAAAATGAACATCGAAAAGGTCCCGAAACCATCTGATGTGGGGTCTTCTCGGTGTCGTGTGGGTGAATTTTCGGCTTTTTGAGCTCGGAAGCAGGCTAGAACAAGCAGGGGGGCGAGCTGCGAGCCTTATAGCTCGCGCCCCCCTGCGATCGAAGGTTCGTTTGATCTCTGTTCTCTTCCCGCTGGTCTCATAGGTTCAGATATCCGGCAAGTGTCGGTTCTCACTATTGAAACTAAAATGGGGGCCGGCGAGCAGGATGGGGTATGCCGCGCCGAATGCGACTCGAGTATGCCGGTGCGATTTATCATTTAATGATTCGCGGGAACCGGCTGGTTCATTTTTGGATTTTCTAGTGACCGGGGGGACTTTTCACCACGTTGGCATCGTACGTGGCACGCCTACACGTTGAACTTGAACAGCAGCACGTCGCCGTCCTTGACCACGTATTCCTTGCCTTCCATCCGGTAGAGACCCTTCTCGCGCGCCGCAGCGACCGAACCGAGCTTCACGAGGTCGTCGTAAGCCACCGTCTCGGCCTTGATGAAGCCGCGCTCGAAATCGCTGTGAATCACCCCCGCCGCTTTCGGCGCCGTGTCGCCCGCGTGAATCGTCCAGGCCCGGACTTCCTTTTCACCGGCGGTGAAATACGTCCGGAGACCCAGGAGATGATAGGTGCCGCGAATCAGCGCGCCGACTCCCGATTCGTCCACGCCAAGTTCTTTCAAAAATGCCTTCGCCTCCTCGGGAGTGAGGTCAATCAGATCGCTCTCAATTTGCGCGCTGATCACCACGGTTTCGCAGCCGATGTGCGTCCTGGCATACTCGCGCACCTTGAGCACGAATGGGTTCTGGTCGGCGGTTGCGAGATCTGATTCCTTCACGTTCGCCGCCAGGATGGTCGGCTTGTCGGTCATCAGGTAAAACCCTTTGGAAATGATCTTCTCCTCGGGGGTCAAGGCGAGGAGCAGGGCGGGCTTGCCCGTATCCAAATGCGGCTCGAGCTTCTTCAAGACCGCTTCTTCGGCTATCGCTATCTTGTCGCCGCGCTTGGCGTCCTTGGCCACGCTGCCGA
Source organism: Verrucomicrobiota bacterium (assembly GCA_043742955.1). Lineage (GTDB taxonomy): Bacteria > Verrucomicrobiota > Verrucomicrobiia > Limisphaerales > JAYTXL01 > JAYTXL01. The sequence continues at coordinate 2,041 of JAYTXL010000266.1, forward strand.
GCCGTTTTTTCACGGCATCCAAATCCGCCAGGGCCAGTTCGGTGTTGATGGTGTCGATGTCGCGCACCGGATCAATGGTGCCGGCGACGTGATGAATGTCCGGGTCTTCAAAGCAGCGCACGACCTGCACGATGGCGTCCACTTCGCGAATATGGCTGAGGAACTTGTTGCCCAATCCCTCGCCCTGCGCCGCGCCTTTGACGAGGCCGGCGATGTCTACAAATTCCACCGCCGCCGGGATGATGACCCCGGTCTTGGCGATTTTTTGGAGCACGAACAGGCGCTCGTCCGGCACCGTGACGATGCCGACGTTGGGGTCGATGGTGCAGAACGGATAATTGGCCGCCTCCGCCTTGCGCGTGCGGGTGACGGCGTTGAAGAGGGTGGATTTGCCTACATTGGGCAGACCGACGATGCCAGCTTTAAGCATAATATTAGGGGTGAGGTTTGGTGCGTGATGGCGATGAATCCCACGGATTGAATACCGGGTGAAGGAAATCGGTGTGGTTGCGGGTGACGACGGTTAATCCGAAATGAATGGCCGTGGCTTCGATCTGGCTGTCAAGCACGGATAACGGGCGGCCTCTATTTTGGGCCTGCGCCACCAAGCGTCCCCACTCCACCGCCACACCTTCGGTAAAATCAAGAACCTTGCCGCCGTAATCTTCCCGCAGGAATTTCAAGGCCCGCTCCAGCGTGCGCCGGCGTTTGCCCTCGGGGAGACGCTCCACACCGGCGGTCATCTCACCGATGCTGATGGCGCTGATGGCGCTGTTCAATTCGTTCACCTCCAACCATTCCAACAGGCCCTCAAAGGGTGCCTGCTTGGTGAGTTCGGAAAGGGCGTTGGTGTCCAACAGCCATTTCACCAGGCAACCTCCCGGACGGGTTCGGGAGCTCGCTCCAGAACCACACCGCGCAACCGCCGCAAATGCCAGGCCAGCGACTTTTTCGGCGACCGGACGTGCCGGAGCAGGATGTCGCCATTGGAAAGCTCGAAAAGAATAAAATCATCACCCGGTCGGATTTTTTGCCGTTCGCGAACCGGACGCGGAATCACCACTTGGCCCTTGCTGGAGATGGTTGTCGTCACGGCGTAAGAATGTCTTACTTCAACCGCGTGTCAACCCGATTGTCTGCGGAATGGTGAACCGCGTTGAAGTGGTTGGATATTCCCACAGTGTTCTATTTTGTTTCGCTCGCCGCTTCCACTGCCTCACGGATGATTTGTTTGAACTTGTCCATCCCTTCACCAAAGGCGGCCGAGATGGGCAGCACAGGCGTCTGGCGGATCTTGCGCTTGAATTGTTTCAAATTCTGCTCGGCGGCGGGCTCGTCCATTTTGTTGGCGACCACGAGGCGGGGTTTCTCCAGCAGCGTGGGATCATGCAGGCCCAGTTCCTCGATCAATTGTTTGTAGTCGTCCCACGGTGCGCGGCCATCGATCCCGGCCATGTCGACGAGCAGCACCAGGATTTTGCAGCGCTTGATGTGGCGGAGGAAGGCGTGGCCCAGACCGACATTGCGGTGCGCCCCCTCGATGAGTCCCGGCACATCGCAGACCGTGAGCCGGTGCCAGTCGGGATATTCGAGGATGCCGATCTGGGGGTGGAGCGTGGTAAAGGGATACGCGGCGATCTTCGGTCGGGCGTGGGAGATCGCCGTCAACAGCGTGGACTTGCCGGCGTTGGGATAGCCGACCAGGCCGACCTCGGCGACGAGCCGCAGCTCCAACCGATAATCGCCTTCTTCGCCCGGTTCGCCGGGTTGGGCGAAGCGCGGGGTTTGCCGTCGCGAGGTCGCGAAATTCCGGTTGCCCAGGCCGCCCCGCCCCGCTTTGCACAGCACAAATTGCTGACCATGCTCCGTGAGGTCAGCCACTAATTCCTCACCCGGCTCGGAACCGGCGGCTTCCGGTTCCGCCTCCGGCTCGGCGGATAGATCAATTTCCATGGCCCGCTCCGTGCCGGTGTGGCGGATCAGGGGGCGTTTACCCGTGCTCAATAGCAGTTGCGGTGGCTGGGAGGATTCTTCGGCCTCGGCTTCGGCTTCGGCTTCCGGAGGCATGGGTTCAATCGGTTGTGGCGGCGGGGCCAGTTTCCAGACCAGGGTGCCGCAGGGAACTTTCACCAGCAAATCCTTGCCGGCGCGGCCGTCCATGCCTTTGCCCATGCCCGCCTCGCCTTTTTCGGCGATCAAGCGTGGAATATAAAACTGCCCGATGAGATTGTTCAGGTCGTGGTCGGCCTGCAGGATGACACTGCCGCCGCGCCCGCCATTGCCGCCGCTGGGGCCGCCCTTGGGGATATAGGCCTCGCGATGGAACGCAACGCAGCCCTTGCCGCCGTGGCCGGCTTGGGCGAAAACTTTAACTTGGTCGATGAACATGAACGGTGGTGCGGCAATACTTAATTGAAAAGCTGGAAAGCAGAAACAAAAAAACGAAACCTTGTTCCCGGCTTGGAGGTGCTCTCAGTGAGGCTTTTCCTAAAAAAAAAGGCGAGGACCAGTGGCCTCGCCGTGAAAACATATCCAGGCAAATCTAGTTGCTCGCCGGAATCGCCGCAGCGCTGGGAATGACGTGCACCCGCCGCCGGCCCTTGTCGAAACTAACCTTGCCATCCACGAGGGCGAACAGGGTCCAATCGCGGCCGATGCCGACGTTTTTGCCCGCCTCGAACTTGGTGCCGCGCTGACGAATGATAATGCAGCCGGCGGTGACAACCTCGCCGCCGAATTCTTTCACGCCCAGCCGTTTGCTGACGCTGTCGCGCCCGTTGCGGATACTGCCTTGACCTTTCTTATGTGCCATAAAATTACCCTTTGATTTCCGTGATCTTGACGACCGTCAACTCCTGGCGGTGTCCGATCGTCTTATGATAGCCTTTGCGGCGTTTCATTTTGAACGTGACCTTTTTTTCGCCGCGAATGTGCTTCACGACGTCCGCCACAACGCTGGCCTCCGCCACCGTGGGGGAGCCAATCTTTAGCTGGCCATCGTTGTTGACCAGCAAGACGCGGTCAAAAGTGAACGGCTGCCCAGCCTCGACTTCCAAGCGCTCGATTTCCAGCGTGTCACCCGCGGCGACACGATATTGTTTGCTACCAGTTTCTAATACAGCGTACATAAATTTCCCGTCAAAGGGACGCAGATAACACCAAAAACCCACCGGCATGTCAATCGTTCATTTTGTCCGAAAGCGCACCCGCTCACCCAACCATCCAGCGCTCAGGGCCATGTTGTTGTGTGACCCCATTTACTGGCCGCCAAACCATTCTGTGTAAATTGTGAAAACCGCCCCTGGCACGGCCCAAGGGAGGAGGCGACTGGGGGCAACTCAGTTTCTTGCAGATGCCTTTCCGAGCCAACCGGGAAGATTGCCAACCGTTAGCCGGGGGTGGAGCACCGCGATACCCCCGGATCTCAGAGCGCCAAGAAATTCCACCCTGAAAGCGGTGCCAGCCATGGGTGAATTCTGCGGTAGCAGCGCTCGGTCGTGCGGTCTTTTGAAACCCCTCCCGGGTGCCTGAACGCTGCGTTTTGACCCAGGATCTCGCTCGCGAACTCGCTCATCCCCGGCGAATGGCTGGCCAGCCTCCAGTTTACCTTAACCCGGCAAGAAACTGGTTTGCGCCCCAATTGGGGCGACCGGCCACATTGGACTTCAGTTTTGGATCAGAAAGTTTACCGTTTCTTTACCGTTTCTTTACCGTTTACCGGTATTTGCGCCGCGCGCCGGCAGTTGTGTTCGGCCAATAAGCCGCCTCGGTCTCCGGGTCATTCATCGGGCGTGTGTCTTTCCGGTCGTGCGCGACCACCATCATGGTGCCCAGGCCAACGCTGGGAAAACCGTAACATGGGGTTTTTGAAATTGGTTCTGACGGGAAAACGCACCGCGAACCACCGCGAACCACCGCGAACCACGACACCATCACACCGCATCTGCCCACGCCATCCACCACGAACAAATGTTGACAAGACTTGTAGCCTCCGAGCAGCCGTGATTCGTTCCTGTCCGACTTGAGGCGATATAGTTATCAATAATAAGAACCGACCCTTTTTCCCTTTTTCGTGGCCGACGAGGCGGTTCTCGAAATCATACGAGTCCGCCATGCCCCCGGAACCAATCGTGTTCCCGTTGCCGTCGTAGCTGTCGCTCCCCAGCCAGTCATTGGCCGTGTAACTGTGCGACGCCGCCGGCACCGCCGAGATCGTCGAACTCCGCGCCAACCGGTTGCCCACGCCGTCGAACGTGTAACCAATCGCGCCGTTGGAACCGGCGGGATCGCTGGCCACCGTCTCGCCCGTCAACCGGTAGAGCGGGTCGTACGTGTAATTGACCACCCGCGCGTTTGACTCCGTCACCGCCGTGCGGTTGCCCGCCGCGCCCAGCGTGTAGACGTAGCTGGCCACATTCGTCCCCCGGCTGGCCACCTGATTGGTCAGGCGGTTCAATGAATCATACGCGAACGCATTGGCCACGCCGTTGGGATACGTGTAACCCGCCAGATTGCCCACGCCGTCGTAGCCGTAGGTCGTCTGCCCCACATTCGGCCCGCTCACCCCGGCCAGCCGGTTGAGCGCGTCCCACTGGTAATACATCAGCGTCCCGTTCGCCGTGGAGGACTTCAGCGCCACCACGTTCCCGGCCACGTCATTCGTGTAATTGAGCGTCACGGTGAACGCGCTGTTCACCTTCGTCTTGCTCAACGTGGCGGTTTTGGTAAACGGGGGTAAAACTCCGGCGTCCTTGGGCAATGAAGCCAGCGACGGGTACGCGAGGAACAACGCGAACAGCCAAGGCCAGCGTGCCAGGCGAAAGTTCATCGGTGCTTTGGAGAGCGTGTGCTGTTCACCTTCTCGTCGCTCCAAACCAATTCGAACTCTAAGCCGGTTAGCCCGTGCCGTTCGACTAACGCTTTGAACTCGCCGTCTTCCGGGTCACTGGTTCGCTCGGCACAATACATGAGCGTTGCCCGGTCTTCCGGTATTTTGAAAATGACTTCTTCACCAAATCTTGAAGCAAAAAACGCTGGTTGCTCCATTATTCGGCCGGACGCTCCCGGTCCAAACCTTCGCCATTTGCTGCTTTTTATATCCACAACATTTATGCAGTTTGTGACGTTGTAGATCCAGTATTTGCCCGGTTCACCCTCTACCCTAATCGAAAGAAACTCCCCCGACATTTCCAGTGGCTCGCCTGCAAGCTCGCGAGCTTTCTCATCGCAAACGAACGCAGTCGGACCAATACCAAAGAAGTTCGGTTTCGGAACAAGGGGCTTCTCGATGAAAAAGTCCTGCCTCTTCCACCTATTGAATGGCATTCCTTTGAAAGGACCGCCGTGATGGATAAACTTCCATACTTTATCTTCGGCAACCAGAAGTGAGTAATATGGAAACCGCGATTGCGGTGGCTTTGCTAGTGTGCTGATTCTGTAAACTCGCATATGCCGTTTTATCTATAGGGAAACTTGCCAAGCTTCAACTCCTTACCAATTGTCTGCAGAACCTCCATACGCCGCCCAGGAAACACAGCCTCCAATTGACGTTCTACTTCTTCATAATACTTTCTGGTGTGGACCAGCGAGTGTATGGTTGCCGACTGGAAGCCTCGCGGTGCTTTCACCTTGAGATTTTTTGGTAATGGCACGCCATTCGCAATGTTGTTAAGTCCGATGTTAGCCTTGCGCAAGAGCTCCCTCGCACCCGACGCGCCGAGAGCCCTGAATGCTACAATATGGTGGGCGGCAAGCGCTGCATTCTTCAACCCCAGCGCCTTGCGCAGTGCGCTTACATTGTGCGTGAGGATTCCCTCCTCGCCGACGTAGTAGTTGTGGTCGGTGCTGACCTCGAAATTGTAAACCAACACCTCGCCTTCCTGCTTTGCAATCGCGTCCACAACCAGCGCACTGTTTTCACTGGTGACAAACTGGTCGCCGCTCCGCACGTCCCGCGTCGGAGTCCATCCCTTGCCAGCCACGTAAAACGGATGCTCGCCCGTGACTTTGAAGACGTCGCGCCCGACTTTTATTTCAAAAACCTCGCTGCGGCGATGAATGAAACGGTTCACCACAGGTCTCAGTGTGACTTCATCCGTGGCCTCATTCCACGCCCAGACTTTGTCGCCAGGTCTGATTCCTTCGATTGGCTTCAATCCGGCCTCGGTCGCAACCGGTGTGCCTGCGACAAAACATTGTGGCTCTAACTCCACTGTGATTTGTCCGAACTCATCCTCCTCCATCGCAGCAAAAAGTGTTGCGATCAGTTGTTCCCGCCACAGAATGTATGCAGCGACCTCCTGTGATTCTTTGTCCTGAAATAGTCCTCGTACCGCATTAAAAACGTCGATTCCGAGTCCAATTCCTGTTTCGTCAAAAATGAAGCCGGTGAGGATTTCGTTCGCTCCCAAGCCTGATTGAATGCCGAAAATGCTGGCCTGCATCGCGGAACCAACCGCGCTTACGCCTCCATCGTAGACTGATTGAAGGCTGGTTGCCATTGATCCCGAGACACTCATTGAGATAGCCGAAAAATCATGTCCACTGGGATCCCTTCCGTTTATCGGATTCGCCTGGCAATACAGGTATTTGTGCAGACTTCGTGGGTCTTCGCTGTTCCCCTCGTACGAATCCATGTTCCAAAACCGTCCTGTCTTCGGATTGGAATACCGTGCGCGCAAATAATAAAAGCCCAGATCGGGATCGTACTGCTCGCCGCAATAGAGGTACAGGTTCGGCGTGCTGCCCGCCGCGCGGATCAGGACGCCGAAGGCGTCGTAGGCGTAGGCATCGGTCACGTTGCCTTGCAGGTCGGTCAGATAGCGCACGCTCCCGTGGCCGTCGTGGCCGTAGAAGCTCATCGCCCACTGGTTGTTGATCAGTTGATCCTGTGAGATCAGCGCGTGCCCCCACGTGTACACCCGCTGCAACACCGGCGACCCGTAGTAGCCCGCCGTCAACTCCTCGATCACCTGCGCGTAACCCGTCGGGTTCCGGTCATCCACGACGTAATACGTGGAGATGCCGCTCGCCGTTTTCTTCACCCGGTTCCCGTCCCCGTCATACACCAGCGTGATCGCGTAGCCATGGCCGACGAGGTGGTTCTCGAAATCATACGAGTCCGCCATGCCGCCGGAACCCACCGTGTTCCCGTTGCTGTCGTACGAGTCGCTCGTCAACCAGTCGTTGGCCGTGTAACTGTGCGAGGCCGCTGGAATCGCCGAGATGTTTGAACTCCGCGCCAACCGGTTGCCCACGCCATCGAACGTGTAACCAATCGCGCCGTTGGAACCGATGGGATCATTGCTCACCGTCTCACCCGTCAACCGGTACAGCGGGTCGTAGGCGTAATTCACCGCCCGCGCATTGAGCTCCGTGACCGCCGTGCGATTGCCCGCCGCGCCCAGCGTGTAGGCGTAGCTGGCCACATTGGTCCCCCGGCTGGCGACCTGATTGGTCAGACGGTTCAACGAATCATACGCAAACGCATTGGCCACGCCGTTGGGATACGTGTAACCCGCCAGATTGCCCACGCCGTCATAGCCGTAGGTCGTCTGCCCCACGTTCGGCCCGCTCACCCCCGCCAGCCGGTTCAGCGCGTCCCACTGGTAGTACACCAGCGTCCCGTTCGCGGTGGAGGTCTTCATCGCCACCACGTTCCCGGCCACGTCATTCGTATAATTGAGCGTCACGGTGAACGCGCTGTTCACCTTCGTCTTGCTCACCAGCCAGTCCCGGTTCGCGTCATACCCATACGTCGTCGTGCCGCTGACGTCGCTCATCGTCGCCCGCTGTCCGCTGACCGTGTAGGTGAACGTGATGATCGAGTTCGTGCCGAAACTCGTGTCCGGGACTTTTTGCAACAGCCGCCCCATCACGTCGTAATTGAACGTGGTGGTCTTGGCGTTGAAATCCGTCCGGCTCGCAAGCTGGCCCAACGCGGCGGGTTTGGTAAATGGGGATAAAACTCTGGCGTCCTTGGACAATGAAGCGAACGACGGGAGCGCGAGGAATAACGCGAACAGCCAGGGCCAGCGTGCTAGGCGAAAGTTCATCGGGTCAAATCATGCCGGTGCAAGTGGCGCTCAATTTGTAGCCGAGGACCTCGCCCGGTGCCAAAGCCTTTTCGCTGGCACACGCGTTGCATCGGTTGGCGTGTGAGGTGCTCCCCATTGTCTAGACAGATTATTGGTTGATTTAAGGTGGTGAAAATCTGGATTGGTCTGTGGCTCTATTAGCGAACTAAATAAGCAGGGGGGCGAGCTGCGAGCCTTAGCTCGCGCCCCCCTGCGGTCGAAGGTTCGTTTGACGGTCTTCAGGCCGGGTCGAAATGCGCGCTTTTGGGCGT
>JAYTXL010000267.1:0-3896 GCA_043742955.1 Verrucomicrobiota bacterium
GCCGACGCGGCGTTTCGCCTGAACACCATCACGGCCGCGGGCGCGCCGCTGGTGGGTGATCTCTGGAGCAGTCAGCAGATTTTGCTCGCCCAGGAAACCCACGTGTTCAACGCGAATACACTGCTGGGCCCGTGGGAGGGGTTAACCTTCTCGGCCGGCTTGCAAAGCGAATGGAGCCGGCAGGAGGGCTTGGGAAATCTCAACCTCGATTTCGGCGATGCCCTCGCGCCGCCACTGTTTGTCCAGCCGGTGATGGTCAGCGCCAACTTGGACCGAAACTCCGTCGATGAAAGCTTTGGCCTGCGCTACACGAAAATTCCCCACACTGTGCTCTTTGCGGAAACACGTTTCCAGCAGGAGCGCGTTGGCCAGTTCGAGCAGGAGCTGGGCACGCCGGCGGATTTTCGCGATTTCCTGCGTCAAACCGAGGCCCATAACGATCTGAAGGATTACCGGGCCGGCCTCACGGTGTCGCCCTGGCCGCGCGTCTCGTTCCATACCCACGTGCGACATCGGGACAAGCGGAGCGATTATTTTCATCAACTTGACCAAAGTCCCGCCCCGTTTTCCGGCGGCGGCTACTCGGCCTTCATCCGGTCGCGTGCGACCGTGACCGATGAAGTGGAGGCAAAATTATCCTGGCGCGCGACGGCCTGGCTGAAGACGGCGTTCACGTACAAACTCACCGCCCAGGATTTCACCACCGTCACCGATCCGTATACCGACCCCTTTCTGCTGGCGGTCATCTCGCCCGGCGGCGGGATTTTGGCGGGCAACCACGACGCGCATGTCTATAGCGTGAGTACCCAGGTCACACCCTGGCGGCGCCTGTATTTGTCCACGACTGTTTCCTATTCCGCCGCGCGCACCCGCACCGCCCAGAATGGGAATCTCTCGATCGTACCCTATCGCGGCGACACCTACAGCGTGCTGTCCAGCGCGACTTTTGCGCTCAACCCCACCACCGATTTATCCGCCAGCTATTCTTTTTCACGCGCCGATTATGGACAAAACAACGCGGCCAACGGTTTGCCCCTCGGCCTGGAATATCAGCGCCACGCGATCATGGCCGGGGTGGCTAAACGCTGGAAAAAAGAAGTTACCACGAATCTACAATACGGTTTTTTTGATTACGCCGAGCCGTCGGGCGGCGGACTGAACAACTACACGGCTCATGGAATATTCGCGACGCTGACGAAGCAGTGGCCGTAGAAGTTAGCGCGGCGCGCTTCACCTCGGTTACGGAGTGGTGATTACCGAGTAAAAACCTTTGTCCGTGGGCGGATCCACAAACACGGTCAGATCTGCGCCCGTGCCGTTGATCGAAGTGACGTTGGCAGTGCCATTAAGCGTTGTGGCAAACGAAACCACCGTATCGCTACCAACCCCTAACACGGCGCGCAGTCGAACGCCATACTTCCAGCCGCTGACCGTGGGAAACACCAGCTGAAACCGGTTTCCGGCCGTAGCCGGCACCATCGCGCCCGAGGTCGTGTAACCCAAGCCGTCGATCTGGATGTCAAGCGCGCCGGGTGATGGATGGTTCGCGTCAAGTTTAAATGCGGCAACATAACTCGTCAGGGGGGCGGCGGCGGGACCGTTGATGACTGCCCCCGTCGCACTGAAGCGGGAGCTATGACACGGACAAGTAAGCACTCCTCCAGAGAAAGTGCCAACGGTGCAACCAGCATGGGTACATTTGGATGTTACCGCGAAAAACTGATTACCGGCCAGACGGGTAATAATGATTTGTGGGAATGTCGCCGTTGGCATCCCAGGAACGGTCAGCAGAATCGAACCGTTGTCGGACTGAAGTGCTGGGAATGAACTCAGATTGATCTTGAGCACCCCTACCCCGGCCGCCTGCACTTCGGTAATAAACAATTTACCTACGGCGGCACAGCCACCGGCATAGGCCGTCGTCAGGGCAAATGTTTTGATGAATGAACGTCGAGAAAGTGATTCGGCGGCTCTCATTTGGACTAGATATTTTTCGCTCAAACGGTTCCCACAATGCCCTAAATTGTAGGGTTAATCATTCCAATGTCCACCGTAAAGCGCGGCCGATGGAATAGCCTTTTTGGGTGGAGCGCAACTTCCAAGATCGCAATTGCCGTTGATTTTCCCACGCTCCACGCCCCATCTTTGAGCCCATGACGACGCTGCTCATCGCCACCCGCAACGCCCACAAGGTCCGGGAAATCCGCGCCCTGCTTGGCGACGGTTCCCACTGCCTCAGCCTGGAGGATTTCCCCGGCGCACCGGACGTGGTGGAGGACGCCGACACCTTCGCCGGCAACGCCGCCAAGAAGGCCATCGAAATTGCGCGCTGGCAGGCAGGCCTTCCCCCTTCCAGCCGCAACTCTCAACTTTCAACCGCCCTGGTACTGGCCGATGATTCGGGCCTGGAGGTGGACGCGCTCGACGGCGCGCCCGGCGTCTATTCCGCGCGCTTCGCCGCCTTGGATAGCCCGGCAGCAGGCAACAGCGCGGATGCGGACAACAACGCCAAGCTGCTCCGGCTGCTCCAGGATGTTCCGCAGCAAAAACGTACCGCCCGGTTCCGGTGCGTCATCGCGGTGGTCAACGTCTCGCCCGGCGGCGTTTTCCTTCCGCCCCGTTTTTTCGAGGGGACCTGCGAGGGCCACATTGATTTCCAGCCCCACGGGGCGGGCGGATTTGGCTACGATCCGCTTTTTATTCCGGTCGGATTTCAGGAGTCGTTCGCGGAGCTCGGGGCGGAGGCCAAAAACAAATTAAGCCATCGCGCGAAAGCTCTGGCGCAACTCCGCGCCGGGCTGGCCACACCCGCCCCACTTTAAACGCCGAGGCCATAAAGTTTTTCGCCGAGAAGTGCGGGCTGGATTTCCTGCGGGCGCAACCCAGTTTCTTGCCGGGGTAGGGTAAGCTGAAGGCTTGCCAGCCATTAGCCGGGGATGAGCGAGTTCGCGAGCGACATCCCCGGTCAAAACGCAGCGTTCATGCACCCGGGAGGGGTGCCAGCGGACCGCACAACCAAGCGCTGGAGCAAGGTTTCACACACGACTGGCACCGCCTTCAGGGTGCAATTCCTCGGACCTTTGATCCGGGGGTATCGCGGTGCTTCACCCCCGGCTAATGGCTGGCAACCTTCCAGGTTGGCCCGGAAAAGCATCCGCCAGAAATTGCGTTGCGCTCATGACTCGCCCACGCCGGACATACTGCTTGCACTCCCCTCCCCTGAACGCTAATTCTTTTCGCCGTTTATGAATTATAAAATCTCCAAACGTGCCGCCACCTTGTCGCCATCCCTCACCCTGGCCATTGATTCCAAGGCCAAACAAATGAAGGCCGAGGGCATCGATGTCGTTGGGTTCGGCGCTGGCGAACCGGATTTCGACACGCCGCAGCACATCAAGGACGCCGCCGCCAAGGCGCTCGCCGACGGTTTCACGAAATATACGCCCAGCAGCGGCATCCCGGAATTGCGCGAAGCCATCGCCGCCAAATTTCTGCGCGAGAACGGCCTTACTTACAAGCCTTCGCAAATCATCGTGAGCTGCGGCGGCAAACATTCCTGCTACAACGTCATCCTCGCGACGTGCGAGGCGGGCGATGAAGTCATCATCCCTGCACCGTATTGGTTGAGCTATCCCGAAATGGTCAAGCTCGCGGGCGCCAAGCCGGTGATCCTCACCACCACGGACAAAACGGAATTCAAGGTCACGCCCGCGCAACTCCGCGCCGCCATCACGCCGAACACGCGGTTGTTCATTCTCAACTCGCCGAGTAATCCGACTGGCTCCGTTTATTCGCCGGAAGAAGTGAAGGCGCTCGGCGACATCTGCGTGGAGAAAAACGTCCTCATCATGAGCGACGAAATCTACGAGCACCTCCTTTACGATGGCGCGAAGGTG
>JAYTXL010000268.1:0-32681 GCA_043742955.1 Verrucomicrobiota bacterium
CCCTGCTCATTTAGTTCGCTAATAGAGCCACAGACCAATCCAGATTTTCACCACCTTAAATCAACCAATAATCTGTCTAGACAATGGGGAGCACCTCAAAGCATCTGTTCTCGGTCCTACAACAATCAAATCCATGGGATTCCTCGCCAGCAAATATGACTCGGCTTACGAACTGCTCAAACAGGGGACTGATCCTGGATTTTGGGATGAGCATATCAAATGGGAATCAAAGCGAGGAAGCGATGACGTCGGGCTGTTAGTTTCCGGTTCCATCCAGGCGATCGGGGGCACCGGACGTCCGGATTCGCTGGCTATTCTAAACCAGCTCAAGGAAGGGAACTTGACCAACTGGATTGATCCTTCACCGTTGGGACGCACTTTTTATGGTGCCCTAGTGGATGCATATTTTTTCTACGACTTGGTGGCTGAACATGGGATTGAATCCTACAAACTTAATATACTTACGGAGAATCGAAACAGGTTGCAGCAAGAGTGGAAAAATACTGACAACGGACGCCAATGGAGGGCTTGGTATGAGGCAAAAAGGCAAGCGCACTATCTGGCCAATCAAGCGGCTTATCAAAAAGTTCACGATGACGCTGTGGAGCGGTATGCCAAGGAAAAGAAATGACCGGCCGTGTAAAATGGGATGCTAGGGCGCAGAAATGCGGAACTCGCCAAATCAATGTTAACGGCTGGCACCTCCTTCAGGGTGCAACCCGTCCACCCCTTGATCCTGGGGTGTCGCTGCGCTCAACCCCGGGCTAATGGCGCGCCACCTTTCAGATAGGCTGGAAAATCCACCGGCCAGAAACCGATTTATGCCCGCGGCCTTGGACAGGTTCAAAACACGCTTGACCGGCGGCGGCGGCCTGATTATTTTTCCCTTGATGAATGAAATTGCGCCACTCGTAGAACCGCTGGTGGTCGTCGTAGGCGACGACGCCGTTGGTGCTTGTCGCGCGTAACCACGATTTCGACAGGAACCCACGGCTGGCAACGGTCGTGGGTTTTTTATTACCGCGATCACCCGCCCCAACCCAAACGACAGCATGAGCAAAACCATTGAATCCGCTGAAACGAAACGGTCCAGCGAAACCGCCGACCGCGGCCCGATGATGTTGGGCAGTGAAATCCTCGTTGCCTGCCTCGAACGCGAAGGGGTGGACACCATTTTCGCCTATCCGGGCGGTGCCAGCATGGAATTTCACCAGGCGCTGACCAAGTCGAAGACGATCCGCACCATTCTGCCCCGGCACGAACAAGGCGGCGCCTTTGCCGCGGAGGGCTACGCGCGCGCCACGGGCAAACCGGGGGTCTGCATGGCCACCAGCGGTCCGGGCGCAACCAATCTGGTCACCGGCATTGCCGACGCCTACATGGATTCCATCCCGCTCGTGGCCATCACGGGCCAGGTGCCCCAGGCGATGATCGGCAAGGGCGGGTTTCAAGAAACGGATTTTTTCGGCATGACGCTGCCGATTGTGAAGCACAGCTATCTGGTGACGGATGTGAACGACATTCCGCGCGTCATCAAGGAGGCCTTTTACATCGCGACCAGCGGCCGGCCCGGCCCGGTGGTGGTGGATGTGCCCAAAAACATCCAGCAATCCAAAGCGCAGCCGCTCTTCCAGAAGTCGGTGGAGATTCGGGGTTATGAACCGGTGCAGGAGATGGATGAGCTGGCGCTGAACGAGATCATCGGCTTGATTGAGAAGTCGGAGCGACCCCTGCTCTATTGCGGCGGCGGCATCATCAGCGGCGAGGCGAGCGGGGAATTGCGCGCGTTCGTCGAGGCCACCCAGATTCCCGTGACGACGACCCTGATGGGCTGCGGCGCGTTTCCGGAAACGCACCCCCTTTCCCTCCGCTGGCTGGGCATGCACGGCACGGCCTACGCCAACTGGGCCGTGAGCGGCGAGTATGAACACCGCAAGGATTTCAACGCCCCGATGGTGAAATTACAAAATGGCGCGGATTTGTTGCTGGCGTTCGGCGTGCGCTTTGATGACCGCGTCACCGGCAACGTGGAGAAGTTTTGCGAGACGGGAACGATCGTTCACATCGACATCGACGCCTCGGAACACAACAAGAACCGCAAGGTGCATCTGGCCATCCAAAGTGATGTGAAGTACGCGTTGGGCCGGCTGGTCGAAAAAGTGCGCCAGCGCGCCATCTCTCGGAAATTCACCGCCTGGCACGAACAGATCGCCGAGTGGAAAACCCGCGCTCCACTCAGCTATCGCGTGACCGGCGAAGTGCTCAAATCACAGCACATGAAGGATCATATGGGAGGGCATCACGACCAGGTGATCCTGCCGCAGATGGTCATCGAGATGCTGTACGAACTCACCAACGGTGAGGCCATCATCACCACCGGCGTGGGGCAGCATCAGATGTGGGCCGGGCAGTACTACAAATATAAATACCCGCGCCAATTGCTCACCAGCGCCGGCTTGGGCGCGATGGGTTACGGCTATCCTGCGGCACTCGGGGCCAAGGTGGCGTGCCCGGACAAGCAGGTCATCGACATTGACGGAGACGGATCCTTCCTGATGAACGTGCAGGAGCTGGCCACGGCGCACATCGAGAAGATTGCCGCCAAGGCGCTCATCCTGAACAACCAGCACTTGGGCATGGTAGTGCAATGGGAGGACAAGTTTTACGCGGGCAATCGCGGCCACACCTACCTCGGTGACCCGGAAAACATGCAGAAGATTTATCCGGACTACGTCACCATTGCGAAAGGCTTCAATATTCCGGCCGAGCGCGTCATGTTCAGGCGTGATCTACCGGCCGCTTTGCAGCGCATGCTGGATTCCCAGGAGCCGTATCTTCTGGATGTAATCACCCCCTACACCGAGCACGTGCTGCCGTTCATTCCCGCCGGAAAAACCGTCGCGGACATGATTTACAAATAACTTTCCGCGCCCGCGCCGTTTGTTACTCTCTGCGTGATGCAAAGACTGTCTATTGTAGTTGCGGTCGGCCTGCTGGCCGGCTCGGCGGGTGCGGCCGTCCGGGAATTTGAATTCGATAAAGCCAACACCAACGGCACCCCCAGGGGGTTTCGCAGCGTGATCACCGGCCAGGGCAAGCCCGGTAATTGGAAGATTGTGCTGGATGATGTGGCCCCGTTGATCACGCCCATATCACCCAAAGCCGCAAATGTGACCCGGCGCCCGGTGCTGGCCCAGCTCAGTCAGGAATCCACCGACGAACATTTTCCGCTCCTGATTTATGACGAGGATTCCTATGCGGATTTCACGTTGACCACCCGGTTTAAAACCGTGAGCGGCCAGGTGGAGCAGATGGCTGGCGTGGCTTTTCGAATTCAGGACGAAAAAAATTATTACGTGGTGCGGGCGAGTTCCAAGGGCAACAGCTTCCGGTTCTACAAATTCGTCAATGGCCAGCGCACGGTCCCCATTGGCCCGGAAGTGGCCATCGCCCAGGGGGTCTGGCAGGAGCTGACGGTGGAATGCAAAGGGAATCAGATCCGCTGCCTGCTGAACGGCAAGGAGGCGATCCCGACCTTGACCGACAACACCTTCCCGGTGGGCAAAATTGGCTTCTGGACCAAGTCGGATTCCGTGAGTTATTTCGCCGATCTCAAGCTCAATTATACGCCGCGCGAGTTGCTCGCCCAGGCGATCGTGCGCGATACCTTGCTAAAATACTCCCGCTTGAAAGGGCTCCGGATTTACGGGCAGCTCGCAGGCAGGACCGAGGTGACCATCATCGCCAGCACCGACGTGAAAGACCTGGGAGAGCCGGCGACCGCCGTGGAAAAAAATGTAATCGAGGCGAACAAGATGTATTACGGCAAGGAACGGACTTCGGTGATTGTCACGCTGCCGTTGCATGACCGGAATGGCGAGGCCGTCGGAGCCGTGCGCGTCACCATGGAATCCTTCATCGGTCAGACCGAGCAAAACGCCCTCGTGCGCGCCATGCCCATCATCAAATTCATGGAGGAGCGCTTCAAATCCGCCAAGGAATTGGTCGAATAATTCGTCTGCTGATGAAATATCTTGAGCGGATCATTTCGGAGATGCTGCTGGATTTCAGCGCAAAAATCAGTATGCTTGCGGGTGGATTTTCGGATAGTCTATCCGACAAGTACGATCGATGACCCAGCAACGATGATCCACAACTCCAGCACGACTTTTCAAAACATGCTCCGGCGCTGGCGGATGCGTCCGGGATAATTTCTCATGCCATGCCGCTCAAGGCTCTCACTGCATTAACAATTTTTGGCGGGCAATGGATTTCTAATCCCGGCCCGATCGGGGCTGCCGTGCCGAGTTCGCGCGCGCTGGCGCGCCGCATGGCCTCGTTGCTCCCCGCCAAACTGGATGGCTACGTGATTGAACTGGGCGCGGGGACGGGCGCGATTACGGAAGCGTTGCTGGAACGCGGTGTGCCGCCGGACAAACTTATCCCCGTGGAACGGTCGCCCGTGTTGGTTGAGCATCTGCGCCAGCGCTTTCCGCAACTGCGCGTATTGGCGGGCGATGCGGCGCGCCTCCACGAGCTACTCTTCGACCATCTGGAATTGCCCTGCGGTTCGGTCGGCCACATCGTCTCGAGTTTGCCGTTGCGTTCGTTGCCCAAAAGGACGGTGGCGCACATCACGCGCGAAGTGCGTCGCGTATTGCCGCCGGACGGTCAATTGATTCAATACACCTACGATCTCCGCCGCCAGGGCAACCGCGCCCTCGCACAGTTCACGCGCGAAGCCTCGTCGATCGTTTGGCTGAATCTTCCGCCCGCGCGGGTGGATAGTTTCCAACCGCGCTGATTGCCCCCGGAGGTTTTCCGAGCTACGTCCCGTTCGGATGGTTCGCTTCGGTGACCAACCTGTTTTACGCACTCGCCCAGCCGGAACCATTCCGTTCAACTGCCCTTGGACACGATTGGCCACCACAGATCCTCTCAATCGGGATAGATAACCCGCGCATCACATGGACGCTGCCGGAATTGAGGATTCCCAGTTGATCAAAACCCGGACGCATTGTCGGACGCGCGGAACCGGCATTTTAGCCCAGCATGGTGCCGGGCTGCATTTCGTGTCCGGATAAATATTCACCAGCCCGGAGACGCCGGCCCCCTTCACGCTGCAGTTGGAGCACGCGCAGCGCATCTTGGCCGCAGGCGATCACAATGCCCTGGGCGTCGGCGGTTTGAATCTCGCCGGGGCGGCCACCGCCGGCGGCGACGACTTCAGCCGACCAGATCTTCAGGAGCAACGGCTGCGGTTGCGCCGGCAGGAATGTGTACGCGCCAGGCCACGGCGTGAAGGCACGGATCCGGTTCCAAAGGACTCGCGCGGGCTGACTCCAATCCAAATGCCCGTCTTCCTTGGTGATTTTGCGCGCGTAGGAAGCCCCTCCAGCGGGCTGTTTTTCCGGAACAATCTTGCCCGCGACCCAATCCGGGATGGTCAGGAGACACAGTTCCGCCCCCAGCAACGCCAATCGGTGGTGCAAGGTTTCCGAATTATCCGTCGGCAGGATGGGGGTGCGTTGCTGTTTCAAGATATCGCCGGTGTCCAAACCCGGATCCATTTTCATCAGGGTGACCCCCGTCTCGCTCTCGCCCTCCAGCACGGCCCATTGAATCGGGGCGGCACCCCGGTATTTGGGGAGCAGCGAGGTGTGCACGTTGAGACAGCCATGCACGGGCAAAGCCAGGATCGCGGGTGGCAGGATCTGACCATAGGCGACGACCACAATCAGGTCAGGTCGCAGGTCGGCCAATTGTTGAATGAAACCAGGTTCCCGAGCGCGTTCCGGCTGCAACACTGGCAAGCCCAAGCGCGTGGCCAGTTCCTTGACCGGCGAAGGCTGAGGTTTCAAGTCACGTCCCCGGGGGCGGTCGGGTTGGGTCACCACCGCCACGACCTGGAGGCCCGCCGGCTGAACCAAGGCCGCCAGACTGGCGCAAGCCAGTTCGGCAGTACCCATGAAAATAATTCGGATTGGAGCCATGCGCAGTTATCAAAGACGGGGCGACTTGTTCCAACCGCTAAATAATCCGGCAAAAAACCGGAGGGTTGGCCCCCGCGCAAGTGTGCCCGCTATAACTTGGCGATGATATTCAGAATTTCGCGCAGGACGTTCACCGGCGACTGGGTCGAGTCGATCACGTGAACCAGATTCGAGCCATAATAGTCCAAGACTGGTTCCGTTTCACGTTCGTAGGTGGCCAGCCGTTGGCGGATGATTTCAAGATTGGCGTCATCCAGCCGGTTTTCACGCAATGCGCGTCGCTGCAGGCGCTCCACCAGCTTGTTCAAGTCAGGGCAGGTCAGGTTGAAAACGGCGCGCACATTGATGGTGTCGCCCAGCATCTGAGCCTGACGCGGGCTGCGCGGGATGCCGTCGAGCACCAGGGTGTCGCGCTGGGGATTAAAGCGTCCGGTTTGCTTGCTGCCTTCGATGGAGTTGCGCCAGAGCTGAATGGTGTGTTCGTCCGGCACCAGCAGTCCTTTGCTGGAGTAATCGATGAACAGCCGGCCCAGCTCGTTTTCGATGGTCAGATTTCGAAATGCGTCGCCGCACGCAAAGTGAAAGAAATTCGGGATGGTTCCCAGAATCTTACCCTGGGTTCCCTTGCCCGCGCCGGGCGCACCGAACAACAAAATCGTCTGGTATTTCATAGGAGGATGGTGACGACCCTGCTAAGCGTCGTCCTTTTGCCGCACCTGCACTTCAAAAATATCATTAAACAGGATCGACTCCTCACTGGAGGCACCCCCGGTGGAGAACAATTGCAAGTTCAGTTCGGTGGCGGAAATCTTGCTGATGCGTTTGCCTTGAAATTCGCCCTTGGCGCACTTGATGATCAACACCAGATTTTTCTCCGCCTCGGAAGGCATCATTTTAAAAAAGCCGGAAAAACGAGTTTCGAAAAACCGGCGGTTAAAGCTGAATTCGCCGCGCTTGAAAATCAAGGGCTCCGGTTTCGCGGGTTCAGCCGGGGGCGCCGGTTCACCGGCGGCTTCTTCCGTTGCGGCATCAGACTCGACCTCCACTTCCTCCTCGGGCGCCTCCATCGGCGGCTCGGGCTCCGCATTGCGTGATTGGTGACGCAGGCACAGGAAAACCACGGGGCCGAAAAAGGGAGCCACGGCGGACACGCCACAAACCAACATCGCCGGCCGATTGCGATAGAGGGCAACTTCATAGCCCGCGAAAATATTTCCGGCGTACAACACGAGCAAAATGAAGAAGCCGATCTTGGTGGTAAACATCGCCCCGATCAGGCCGGCCTGGCTGAACGGCCGCCCGGGGCTGGGAAATTCTTTGATGGTGATGGGCGGTTTCTTTTTGGCCTTGGGCGTCGGCTGATCCGGCTCCTCCTTCATCTCCTCGGTTGGAATTTCAATCAGGACTTCCGCAAAGTTCTTGGCCTTGCTGTCCTTGATTAATTCTTTCAAGGCCTCCTGCGAAAATTTATCCCACGCAATTCGCGGCGTAAAGGTGCCGCTTTCAAGTTTGATGATCACCCCCACATTGTTCGGCGACAAGGCACTGCCCTTATGGACCGTGCCATCTTTGAGTTTAAACTCCGCCGCCGCCATCCAGCTGGGCAGCAGACCGATCAACGCACTCAATAAAGCGAACAGACAAAAGCGACGCATGTAGTGGCTGTTGATACCAAATGCTGGGCTGGCAAGGGAAACAAAATCGCTCATCAGGCGTTGCCCAGGGCACCCAGGAGTTCCTCCACCCCCCAGCTCCCGCGACGGCCACTCAACTCGTCCGCACTCGCCCCGTGTTGCCAGACCGCGTATCGAATGGCTTTTAGGGGATCCGCTTGCAACCGGGGTTGCGCGAGCAAACCGGCCAGATACCCCGCCAAGACATCCCCGGTGCCGCCCTGGGCCAGACCGGTATTGCCGGAGGAATTGACGAATATCCCCCCCGTGCTGCCTCCCACCAGGGTTTGGTTTCCTTTCAAGACCACCCAACAATTACCCCAACGCTTTGACAATTCGCGCAACGCAGCCGGGCGATCCGCTTCCACCTTCGCGACGGTCGACTTTAACATTCGCGCCGCCTCACCGGGATGGGGGGTGAGGACCCGGAGGGCTCCCGTCTTGGAAAAAAGCCCGACGGTCAGCCAATCCAAAGCGCTGGCATCCACGATCACTGGCAACGGCTGATCATGCCAGATCTGTCTTGCTTCAGCTTGCAGCGACTCCGGCAAGCCTTCGGACGCCAGTCCCGGACCCAGCAGGATGGCGGTGGTGGCCGGCGGGTATTTAAGGCCACTGCGCCAGGGAGTCACCATGGCCGCCTGCAACTGTCCCGCCACGGGAAGATAGACGTTTTCTTGCGGCCTGACCGTGACCAAACCCGGCCTGGCCCGCAACGCACCCCGCGCCGCGAGCACGGCGGCACCGTGATAACCAAGACTGCCCGCGAGAATCACCAAATGTCCAAAAGTGCCTTTGTGCCCACCCGCAGGACGCCCGGGCGGGTAGCCCGAAAAATCAGCCGGGGCCGTCCAAGCCGTCTCGGTTTCGAACGGGCAAGGAATCAATCCGATGTCCTCCGCCACCCGCAGTTGCCCGGTGAATGGCAAGGCTTTCGATTGCACCAACCCTCGCTTGGCCGCGCCGAGAGTGAGGGTGGCGGTGGCGCGAATCGCCGCGCCCTTGGGTTCGCCACTGTCCGCGTCCAGTCCCGACGGCACATCCACCGATAAAATGGTGATTTGCGTTTCGTTTAAGTGGTGAACCAACCTCACCCAGCTTTCATCCAAGGGGCGATTGAGTCCGAGGCCGAACAGTCCATCGATAATCAGCGCTGGCTTGGTTTGCTGGAGCAAGGCCAGCAAAGCCGACCAGGCTTCCATCGGCTGGACTATTTCAAGCAGGTGAACGCGCCGATCGCCACAGTGCGGCCGGACCATCCGTGCATCCGCGCCATTGTTCCCCGGGCCGGCTAAAATCAATATGACCTCACCGGATCGGGTCATCTGCAAGGCTTGCCGGGCCACGGCCATACCCGCGTGCACAATGACGGCGCTTTCCGTTTGACCCGTCGCCCAGGTGGCTTTTTCCCATGCGCGCATTTGCGCCACGCTCAAAATCGGAATCGGCATGACAAAAGGACGGGGACGGTTTATCAACGATGGGAAACGCTGGGCCCTCCCTGCGGCCCAAGACTCAACCCTTGGAATAGAGCTTGGCAACCATGCTCGCGTACCCATTAAACGGCTGGGTGCGGATGCGGTCGCCGGTGTCAATCACCCGCTCCGTGGCCTGCGACCACCGCGGGTGCGGCACCGCCGGATTCACATTCGATTCAAAGGGATACTCATCCGGCCCCAGGGTCTCCCACAAGGTCGCCGGCTGCTTCGCCATAAACTCAATCCGTGATATGGACTTGATGCTCTTGTACCCGTATTTCCACGGCACGATTATCCGCACCGGTGCCCCATGCTGCTTGGGCAGCGGCTTGCCAAAGATGCCGGTGGCGACCAGCGTCAGCGGGTTCAACGCCTCGTCCAAGCGCAGTCCTTCGTTGTAAGGCAGCGGGTAGCCTTGAGCCTTCAACCGCGCGTAGCCGGGCATCTGGTCGGGTTTGGCCGTGGTTTCGAAACGGACAAATTTCGCGTCGGCTTTCGGCACCACCTGTTCCACCAGTTTGCTCAATTGAAAACCCGTCCACGGCACCACCATCGACCAGGCCTCGACGCAGCGGAACCGATAAACCCGTTCTTCCAGCCCCATCAGGGTGATCAATTCCTGAATATCCACGGTCATGGGCTTCTCCACCAAGCCATCGATCTGCACCCGCCAGGGCGAGGTCACGAACTTGTCGGTGAGCTGATGAACGCGTTCCTTGTCGGTTGAAAATTCGTAAAAGTTATTGTACTTCGCAGCCTTCTCTTCGTCGGTCAATTTCCAGCCGGAATCGAACGCCATGTTGCGCCCCGCCGGATAAAGTTTTCCGCCTTTGGCGGCCGCCGGGGCCACTTTGGAGGCGGGCGTCGTCTGCGCCTCCGTGCAGCCGACCAGGGGCGCGGCAAACAACCCCGCACCCGTGAAGCCCATCTGCCTGAGAAAATCCCGACGCTTCAGAAACGCCGCCTCGGGCGTGATCAAGCGCTCAGGAATATGCCAGGCCGGACGTTTGATGATATTCGCCATGAAGCTAAGATGCCGGAAGCAGCGAACATTTCCACCAAAAAATAATTTCCCTTGCTTCACTTTAAATACGGCCGGACGACGGAGGTCCACAAAGCGTAACCCCGGGCGTTCATATGCAGTTTATCGGCCACGTAGATGTCTGGGAGCGGTTGGCCGTCCGGGCCGAGCATGCGCGAATGCACGTCAATGTACGTCAGCTTCTTGTTCCGCTTGGTGAAGTCCGCAATCAATTGATTCAGTGCCCGGACTTTCTCGATCTGTGCCCAGCGCGCGGGATTCGGCGCGCTCGAGATGTAAGCGATCCTCGTTCTTGGCAGGCTCGCCCGAACCTTCTCCACGAATGCTTTGAAGTCGGCGAACACCTGCTCCGGTGATTTGCCGGCATTGATATCGTTGCCTCCCGCATAAAACACAATCAGCCTCGGTTTATAGGGCTCCACGATGCGCTCCACAAACCGCACCGAGTCGCTGATTTGCGAACCGCCGAAGCCGCGGTTGATGACCTTCTGTTTCGGAAAATCCTGCGCCAGCGTCTTCCACAACCGGATGCTGGAACTGCCCAGGAACAACACCGCCTTCGGCGGCGGCGCATGGGTGCGATCCATGTCTTCAAACGCTTGAATTTCCTTTTCCCATTTGGATTCGGCCGGTTCGGCCCGCGCCCACCCCACCCCGGTCCCCGCCAGCTGCGACAGCAGGAGGAGCAGGAATATCAAGCGGCGCAACCAGCTTTTTTGCGGTGGGTTCATGCCCCGCCAGCAAATACCATTTCACTCGTTGAATAAAGCGCAATCGCACCGCCCGCAATTTAATTGCTCCGGCCACTTTCCTTCGGAACCACCGCCCCCGCCCTGCTCTCGAACTCGGGCCAGGAACATTCCTGTGTCGCCCGTCGGAAATCCAATAATGTCTTGTGGCATGTACTTTGCTGCGGCTACATATTCACATCCGTAATAAAACCGATCCAACCTGACCACCTGAATGGAACTCATCGCTGCCGGGCTCACGTCGCTGTTGCAATTGGTGGGGCTCTATTTTTTCGCGCGCGTATTACAGCAAGCCGACCGCCATGGGCGGATTATCCTGGCCTTGGTGGCGGTCTTGGTGGTGCTGCTTCGGGCCGGCTGGTTCTTTCGCGCCGCCTTTCCCGAGTGGTTGATCTTGAGTTACAGCGAAGCTGAATTTTTTGGCGAACTGGTGGTTTCCGCCCTGCTCTTTCTGGGGATCTACCACACTCACCGTCTGGAGCGGGAACGGCGCGAGGCACAAACCGAGACCCGTGAGAGTCGGGAATTGAGCCGACAGGCGAAGGTGGCGCTCTCCGACTCCCGGCTGAAATTGGACGCCATCGTGAACTCCGTGGAAGCCATCCTGTGGGAAGCAGATGCGCAGGACTTCCGCTTCATTTTTGTGAGCCAACAAGCCGAGCGACTGCTGGGATTTCCGCTCGCGCGCTGGCTCCAGGAACCCACGTTTTGGAGCGATCACATCCATCCCGATGACCGGACCCCGGCCCTGGCTTTCTACCGCCAGGCCAGCGTGGAAAAAGTGGAATATGAATTTGAGTACCGCATGACCGCGACCGACGGACGAGTTTTGTGGTTGCACGATATTTTTACGGTCGTGGTGGAAAAGGGTCAGGCCACCAAATTGCGGGGCCTTCTGATGGACATCACCGAGCGCAAGCGAACCGAGCAACTGCTGACGTGGGAAATGAGCGCCTTGGCTCTCGTGGCCGCGCCCGCGTCACTCAACGAAACCCTGGATGAATTGATGATCGGCCTGGAGAAGCAACTACCCGGTGCGCTTTGTTCCGTTCTCCTTTTGGATCGGGACGAGGTTCATTTGCGACACGGTGGAGCCCCGAGCCTGCCGGCGGCGTACTGCCAGGCCATTGATGGCGTCGCCATCGGGCCAAAGGTCGGTTCCTGCGGTACTGCGGCATACTTGGGACAGTCCGTCATTGTTTCGGACATTGGCAGTGATCCGCTCTGGGCGGATTTCCGTGATTTAACCTTGAAACACGGCCTGCAAGCCTGCTGGTCCACCCCGGTTCGGAGTGACGCCGGCAAAATCGTGGGCACCTTCGCAATTTATTACCGCACGCCACGCAGCCCCACGCCCGCCGAACTGGAACTGATTGAGCGCGCGAAACACCTGGTCAGCATCGCCATCGAGCGCAAGCGGGTGGCGGAGGCACTGAAGGATTCAGAAGCCCTTTATCATTCCCTGGTGGAGAGTCTGCCCTTGAGCGTTTTCCGCAAGGATCTCGCCGGTCGGTTCACCTTTGCGAATGCCCAGTTTTGCGCCACCATCGGCAAAGCGTTACCCGACCTGCTCGGCAAGAGCGATTTCGACATTGCCCCCGCCAGCCTGGCGGAAAAATACCGTGCCGACGACGAGCGCGTAGCGAGCACTGGCACCGTGTTTGAGGCGGTGGAAGAGCATCCGGTGACCACCGGCCGACAGCGCTATGTGCAGGTTTTGAAAAGTCCAGTCCGCAACGCCGAAAAACAAATCATCGGCATCCAGGGTGTCTTGCGGGACATCACTGGGCAGCGGGAATTGGAAGAACAATTTCGTCAATCACAGAAAATGGACTCGATCGGTCAACTCGCCGGCGGGGTAGCGCATGACTTCAACAATCTGCTCACCATAATACAAGGCTACACCGAAATGGTGATGACCGATGAACGCATGCCGGTGGAGATGGCTTCGTTGTTGGGGGAGGTCCATGCGGCGGGCGAACGGGCGGCCGGACTCACCCGACAACTGCTCACCTTCAGCCGCAAGCAGATGCGGCACCTGGAAACCATCAACTTGAACGAGGTGATCGCCACCGCTGCCAGACTGCTCCAACGCGTCATCGGTGAAGATATCACCATCCGGTTGGAAACCGCCTCGAGCCTGCCTCCGGTTCATGCGGATGCCGGCATGATGGATCAAATCCTCATGAACCTCGCCATCAACGCGCGCGATGCGATGTCCCAGGGCGGACGCCTGACTATCCGCACGGCGAGCGCACAAATTGCGGCGGCAAATGTGCAACAGAACCGGGAAGCGCGGGAAGGCCGATTCGTGTGCTTGACGGTCAGTGACACCGGCTGCGGCATGGGCCCTGAAATCCAGGCGCGCGTCTTCGAACCTTTTTTTACCACCAAAGAGACCGGGAAAGGCACCGGCCTTGGGCTGGCCACCGTCTTCGGAATCGTAAAGCAACACGAAGGTTGGATTGAAGTCGAAAGCGCCGTGGGGGCCGGAACCACTTTCAAGGTGTTTCTGCCCGCCGTGGTCAACCAGGCCTCACCCGACCTCAGCCAGCCGATCCAACCCAAAGTGCGCGGGGGTTCGGAAACGATCCTGCTGGTTGAAGATGAGGATGCCCTGCGCGAACTGGCGGCGCTGATCTTAAGGAAACACGGCTACCACATTCTGGAAGCGGCTTCGGGCGTACAGGCGCTCGCCGTCTGGCTTGAATGCGCGCGGGACATCGACCTCCTGCTGACCGACATGGTGATGCCCCATGCGATGAGCGGGCGCGAACTGGCCAAACATCTGACCAGTGAAAAACCGGCACTCAAGGTGATCTACGTCAGTGGCTACAACCCGAACTTCGGCGACTTGAACTTCGGCCTGAAGGAGGGATTGAACTTCCTTCAAAAACCATATCACCCGCGCCAGCTGGCTCAAACCGTCCGGGATTGCCTCGATCGTTAACCTTACTTTTCGCTTCATCCCTCGGCTCCCATCCGCCATGCTGACGCCGTGGATTCAATTTGTTTGGAAGACCTGCAGACCGCGGTGCGCGCCGCGTTGCAGGAAGACCTCGGTGGCGGGGACGCGACGACGCTCGCCACGGTTCCGGAATCGGCCCGAGCCCGCGCCGCCCTGGTGGCCCGTGAACCGCTGGTGCTCGCCGGCCAGGCGTGCGCCGGGGCCGCTTTCCGCGAACTGTCCGCCGAGGTCGTCATCGAGTCGAGGCTCGCCGATGGCGCATGGGCCGGGCGCGGATGCACACTCCTGACGGTCAGCGGGCCGGCGCGCGCGCTCCTGTCGGCGGAGCGGGTGGCTTTGAATTTTGTCCAGCGACTTTCCGGTGTCGCCACCCTCACCGCGCATTATGTCACGGCCATTCAAGGCACCCGCGCCCAGTTACTTGACACCCGTAAAACCACGCCCGGATGGCGGCGCCTCGAAAAATATGCCGTCGCTTGTGGTGGCGGTCGGAACCACCGTTTCGGGCTGTTTGACCTCATTCTGATCAAGGATAATCATCTGGCGGCACTGCGCCACGAGCAACCCAATGCGATCGCGGCGGCGGTGGCCCGCGCGCGCGCCCGCTATCCCGGGCTCAAAGTGGAGGTCGAAGCCGACCACCTCGATCAGGTCCGGCAGGCGCTGGCCGCCGGGGCGGACACCATCCTGCTCGACAACATGACCAACGCCCAGCTGCGGGAATCCGTCGCGCTGGTCGCGGGTCGAGCCCAGACGGAAGCCAGCGGGGGGGTGAATTTGGAAACCATACGCGGCATCGCCGAGACGGGCGTGGACTTCATCTCCGTTGGCGCCCTGACACACTCCGCCCGGGCGGTGGATATTGCGTTGGATTTTGAAGTTTAACGCGCGGTGAAAACCAGGATTGAAACCGGCCAGGGCGAGTCCAAGCCCCCGGTGCCACTTTTAAGAACGTGACCAACGACGCTCACATTTTGACCGCCCTGCGCACCACGGTTACCGGGGTTTCCGGCGCGGAGCTATCGCTGCAACTGGGCATCAGTCGGGCGGCGATCTGGGCCCGGATCGAGGAATTACGCGCGCTGGGCTACGACATCTCGGCCACGCCCCATCTGGGCTACCGGCTCGTTAATGCCCCCGACGTGCTGCACGCCGACGACTTGTTATCCCGCGTCGCCGGCGTCGCCGTGGTGGGTCGTGACATCCGGGTTTTTCAAGAGACCAACTCCACCAATGACGTGGTGGAAAAGCTGGCGCGCGACGGGGTGAAAGAAGGGGTCGTGGTCTTCGCCGAATCACAAACCAAAGGGCGGGGGCGCCTCGGCCGCAAATGGATTTCCATCCCCCGCAAAGGACTCTGGTTCTCCGTGCTGCTCCGCCCTGATCTCCACCCGCAGGCGGCCACGCAAATAACGGTCGTGGCCGCCACCGCCCTGGCCCGCAGCATCCGCAAAATGACCGGCCTCGCGGCCGAAATCAAATGGCCCAATGACATTCTGGTGCGCGGCCGGAAAGTCGTTGGCATTCTGACCGAGATGAGCGCCGAGGTGGATCACGTAAAATATGTCATTCTTGGAATCGGCGTGGACGTCAACCAAACCGCCGCCGAGTTCCCCCCGGAGCTGCGCAAGGTGGCGACCTCGCTCCGCATCGAAAAGGGCCAGAGCTTTTCCCGTCCGGATCTGGCGGCGGCCATTTTGCTCGAGCTGGACGCTGATTATCGGCGGCTCGGCACCGGCCAGTTCGAAGGCGTGGCGGGTGAATGGGCGGAAAACTGCACCACCCTCGGCCGCAATGTCTCCATCAATGTCGGCAGCCGCACGGTGCACGGCCGGGCGGAATCCCTCGACGCCGACGGCGCCCTGCTCGTCCGCACCCATCACGGACACTTGGAACGCATCCTCGGTGGCGACGTGACGCTGGAGAAATAATGATGAAACCAGCCGTGAACGGCGGCCTACTTTTCACCTCGCATGATTCTGCTTTTTGATATCGGCAACACCCACACCCACCTCGGCCTGGCCAATGGCCGCCGGGTGCTGAAGCAGGCGGAGATTCCAACGGCAGCCTGGATTTCACTCGGCGCGGCGGCAGCCTTGAACAGATTTATCGGCCGCGCCCGCATTACGGGTGCGGCACTCTGCAGCGTCGTGCCCCAAGCCACGCCGCCGGTGCAACATTGGGTAAAACAGACGCTGGGCCTGAGCTGTCCCGCGCTCACGCACAAAACGCTGGGAAATGTCGGCATTCATTACCCGCGGCCCGAAACCATCGGGCCGGATCGGCTCGCCAATGCCGTGGCCGTCCGGCATTACTTCGGAGCCCCGGCCGTGGTCGTGGACTTTGGCACCGCGCTGACCTTTGACGTGGTGGATCGGCACGGCGATTATGTCGGCGGCATCATCGCACCCGGACTGGCGGCCATGACCGACTACCTGCATGAACGAACTGCGTTGCTGCCGCGCATTCGGATTCGGGACACGGACTCAGTCATCGGGAAGAACACGGAGGCAGCCATGCTGATCGGAGCGGTGCATGGCTATCGTGGATTGGTGCGGGAGTTGATCGCCGAACTTAAACGCGAATTAAAAACCCGCCAGCTGCCCGTGGTCGCCACCGGCGGTTACGCCAAACTCATCACCAAGAAATTGCCGGAGATCACCGCAATAATGCCAACCCTCACCCTTGAAGGGCTGCGGCTCGTCTGGCAGACTCATTTCCATAAACCCTAAATAATTATGCATAAAGTCGTCATCACCGATTACCTCACCCCGCCCGCCGACATTGAAGAGCAGGAGCTGGCCGGCCTGGCTTCACTCCACTTTCTCCAGGCCCGGTTCGGGGACAACTTGCACGGCCGGATGCGCGACGCCGACGCCATCATCCTCTTTCATGAAGTCACCCTCCCGGCCCCGATTATTGCGGAATTGGACCGCTGCCGCGTGATCGTCCGTTGCGGAGTGGGTTACGACGCCGTGGACATCCGGGCCGCCGGGGCGAAGGGAATCCCCGTCAGCAACGTCCCCGAGTACGGCGTGGACGAAGTGGCCGACCATGCCATCGGGCTGCTGCTCGCCTGCAATCGCGGCATTGTGCGGGCCGAGCGCAAGCTGCGCCACTCGCTCACGCCGTGGGACAAGGGCGCGGTGGGCTCGGTTCCGCGGCTTTCCGAACTGACTTTGGGCATCGTCGGCTTGGGCCGCATTGGCGCTGCCACTGCCCTGCGCGCCAAGGCGCATAAACTGCGCGTCATTGCCTGCGACCCGTATTTGCGGCCCGGCATGGAAAAAGTGCTGAATGTCCCCCTGGTCGACCTGCCCACCCTGCTCTCCCAAAGCGATATTGTCACGCTGCACACACCGCTCACGGAGGAAACCCATCATCTCATCAACGCGGCTGCGCTGGCGCGGATGAAGCCCACGGCCCTGCTGATCAACACCGCGCGCGGCGCGGTTGTGGACGTCGATGCACTGGCGGTGGCCCTGCGCGAAGGTCGCATTGCCGGAGCCGGCATTGACGTGTTGCCGTGTGAACCTCCCGACCCCAATCTGCCGCTCATAAAATTGTGGCAGGAACCAACGGATCCGCCGGTGAATCTGATCATTACGCCGCACACCGCGTTTTTTTCCGACTCCGGACTGGTGGAAATGCGCTTGAAGGCAGCACAGGAGATCGCGCGCGCCCTCCGCGGTGAGCCCTTGCGAAACTGCGTCAACAGGGAGTTCTTGAAAATCAGGACGTAGGACGCGCTGGCGGTGCACAATTGGCTATTCACGCACGCCGTGATTTGACATTCTCCCAGGCACATGAACCGGATTGAAGAACGCTTTGCCGCGTTGAGGCGCACAGGAAAGAAGGGCTTCATCGTCTATATTGGCGCCGGCGATCCGAATCTCGAAGTCACCCGCCAGCTGGCGCTGGCCTTTGATCACGGCGGGGTTGATGTGCTCGAACTCGGCGTGCCCTTCAGCGATCCACTTGCGGACGGGGTCGTAAACCAGCTCGCGGCCCAGCGGGGACTCGAAGCAGGCACCACGCCCCCGAAATTGCTCGCCACCGTGGCCGTCATCCGGCGTGAGTCGCAAATCCCCATTGTCCTCTACGTTTACTACAATCTCCTCCACAAACGCGGGCTGAAGACCTTCATCGCCGACTGCGCGCAGGCCGGCGTCGACGGCCTGCTCGTGCTGGATCTTCCCCCGGAAGAGTCCGACAACTACGAGGCCCTCATGCGGGAAGCCGGCTTGTGCAACATCTACCTCGTCGCGCCGACCACGCCGGAAGACCGCATTGAACTCATCGTCAAACGCGCCACCGGTTTCATCTATTACGTCTCGCGGGAAGGGGTGACCGGCATGCAGGTGAAGGTTTCGGACACGATTGGCGAAATGACCCGCAAGATCCGGGCGCATACAACGCTTCCCATTGCCGTCGGGTTTGGCATCTCGAATCCTGAACAGGCGAAAGCGGTGGCGCAACACGCCGAAGCGATCGTGGTCGGGAGTGCGATCGTCAACCAGATAGCGCAGCATGGCCAGTCACCCGATCTTGTGGCGCGCGTAAGCCAATTCGTGCAAACACTTTCCGTTTCGGTGAAATCAATTTAAGCCACGGACGAAACACCGATTGAACGCGGATGGCCCGGCATGACGCTAAACCAAAAGCTCGACTGGCTGATCGACCAGTGGTGCGAGCGACGGGCGCTCGGTCCGCTTCACTCTTTGCTGCGAGCCTATCCCGCCGCGCTGGTTCATACGGATCAGTTTGGTGATTTGTTGGGGGCACTACGCGACGTGAAGAAACTATGCCGGAACGAGCTGACCCCCGAGGAGCTTGGCCACGTAAGCTCGTCGATCGGCGAACTTGAGGACCTCATGAAGCGCAGGCTTCGGTCATGATTGACGGCGGTCATAAGTGTTTCACCCTTCGCTACCAAATCTATGAGCGCAAAAACCAATAACTCCAACCATTTCGTTATCATCATGGCCGGCGGACGCGGCGAACGTTTTTGGCCGGTCAGCCGTGAAAAAACACCCAAGCAACTCATCAAACTGCTCGGCGACCGCTCCTTTCTCCAGCAGGCCGTGGAGCGCGTGCTCCCCCTGGTGCCGCTGAAAAACATTCTCATCATCACGAACAAAACCCAGGCGCCGGAGGTCCGCAAACAATTACCCAAACTACCGGCCGAAAACGTGATCGCCGAACCGGTCGGACGCGACACCTGCGCCGCCGTCACTCTGGGCGCGGCGATGGTCGGCGCGCGTTCGGTCAATGCGGTGATGGCTGTACTGCCGGCGGATCACGTCATTCCCGACGAACGAAAATTCCAGCAGGTGCTCGCCGACGCCTTCGACCTGGCAAGCCGGGGACAGGTCATTGTCACCATCGGCATCAAGCCCAACGAACCCGCCATCGGTTACGGCTACATTCGCACCGGCGTCGAGCTGCCCCCGCCGTCAGGCGTGAAAAAATATAAAACCGCATTCTTCAAAGCCGAACAATTTGTCGAGAAACCCAACTACGACACCGCGCTGGGGTACCTCACCAGCGGGAACTATCGCTGGAATGCCGGCATGTTCATCTGGTCCTTTGTCACCATCACCAACGGCCTCGAAAAGCATCAGCCCGAAATGGCGGCCGCTTGCCATCGCTGGTTCGACGCCGCCACGAAGAAGAAACTCCCCCGCGTGCTCGCCCGGGAATATCCGGACATCAAGAAGATCTCGATCGACTTCGCCCTGATGGAGCACGCGCAAAACGTGGTGGTCGCGGACGGCGCATTCGAGTGGGACGACCTCGGCTCCTGGAACGCCCTCGCCCGCCATCTCAAAGCCGACCCGGAAGGCAACTGCGCCGTGGCTGACTTCCTCCATGTGGACGCCGCGCGCAACATCATTTTCGACGCGCGTTCCAAGGAGCGCCGCACGCCCATCGCGGTGGTTGGGTTGCGCGATTCAATCCTGGTTCAGACGGACGACGCCGTGCTGCTCGCCCACAAAAGCCAGTCGCAAAAAATCAAGGAGCTGGTGAAGCGCATGGCCGAGGATCCCAGGTTGAAAAAGCTGGTGTGACACGGATTACACCATTTATCACCGCCGGATTTGGATTCGTTCTAATTCGGGGAATCCGTATCTACTCCCTTACGGTCGCCTGCAACTGGGCCTTGAACGCAGCCACAATTTTATCGTGGGCGACGTTCACTTCGGCGTCGGTCAAGGTCTTGTCCGCCGCCCGATAGGTAAAAGCGTAGGCAAGGCTTTTCTGGCCCTCGGGAATGTTCTGGCCACGAAAAACGTCGAACAACTCCACGCTTTCCAGATTGCCCGCCTTGGCTTGTTTCACCACTGATAAAACCGAATCGTGGGTGGTGACTTCCGGCACGACCATTGCAACATCGCGCCGACTGGCAGGAAATTGCGGCAGGGGCGTGAAGGATCTGGCGGAATTGCGGCGCGCCAGTAACAGGTCCAAATTCAGTTCCGCCAGCAGCACGGGATCGCGCAAATCATGCCGCTTCGCCAGCGCGGGCACCAGCTGTCCCAACT
The DNA here is from genome assembly GCA_043742955.1 of Verrucomicrobiota bacterium. GTDB lineage: Bacteria > Verrucomicrobiota > Verrucomicrobiia > Limisphaerales > JAYTXL01 > JAYTXL01. The sequence continues at coordinate 20,449 of JAYTXL010000268.1, forward strand.
CGCCCAGCGGCAGCTTTCCACCCAAAGCGATCAGCGCCGACTCCAAAAACAGCCCGGTGGAAGCCGTCCGTTTGCTGAACCCGATGCCGCGCAAGCCGAAGGATTCCAACAACTCCTCCACGAGCCCTTTGAGATCATAGACATCGAACTTCGCATCCCGGTCGCCTCCACTCCAGTAGGCGGGCGAGCGGCCGCCCGTCAGCGCGAGGGCGACCCGCAATTCCTCCTTCGCCTGGCCATTCACACGGGTGAACACGCGCCCAATTTCGAACAGCGCCACGGCCTCGTTCTTTCGGCTGGCGTTATGCCGCAATATATTCAAAAGGCCCGGCAACAAACTCGGTCGGAGCACATCCATGTCCGCGCTCAACGGGTTGGCCAGGGCGACGATTTCTTCTTCCTTTATCCCTCTGATTTCATCCTTCCCGACCAGCGTCTGGCCCTGCGCTTCATGGAGTCCCAATCCGATCAACCGTCGGCGCACTTCGCCAATGTGGTCGTAGATCGCATCAAAAGGATGCGCCCCCACCGCGCCCCGCGGCGGGGTGCTTGGAATTTTATCCACGCCGTACAACCGGGCAATTTCCTCGATCAAATCAACCTCGCGCTTAAGATCCACCCGGAAGCTGGGGATGCGGAATTTCAGCGAAGGCAATGGCGCACCAGCAGGGACACCCACCGGTTGCGGCTCAGGCCCAACTGATATCAGCCCCAAACTTCCCAACATGGCCCCGGCCTGCTCCCGCTGAATCTCCACTCCAAGCAAGGCCGCAATTCTCTCCGGTCGCAGCGAAATGACCTTGCCCGCGGTGGGCTGCGGATAGGCGTCCACAACTCCGGCCACGAGCTCGCCCCCGGCCGTCTGCCCAATCAACTGCGCGGCCCGGCGGCTGGCCCATTCGCAAACACCAACATCCGCGCCGCGCTCGAAGCGATAGCTTGACTCGCTCCGCAAACCGAGCGCCTTGCTGGTCCGGCGAATATTGGTCGGCGCAAAACAGGCACTCTCGATCAAAACGTCCTTCGTGGATTCGTTAATTTCGGAGTTCAGTCCCCCCATGATTCCGGCGAGGGCAATCCCCTTCTGCGCGTCGGCGATGAGGAGCATGTCGCTCGTGAGGGTGCGTTCCTGGTTGTCGAGCGTCTTGAATTTCTCACCCTCCGCCGCACGACGGACTACGATGGTGGGCAGGTCGCTTGAGCCATTCTCAGTCGCCGCCTGAAGGCTGCGGCTACGGGCGATGAGGTGATAATCAAACGCGTGCAGCGGCTGGCCAACCTCCAGCATGACGTAGTTCGTGACGTCCACCACATTATTGATGCTGCGAATGCCGACCTTCTCCAACGTCGAGCGCAGCCAGTCGGGACTCGGTCCGATCTTCACCCCGGTCACGACCCGGGCCGTGTAGCGCGGGCACAGTTCCGGTTCGTCCAGGCGCACGGCGACCATCTGGTTGAGAGCGGAGAGTGGAGGGTTGAGCGCAGGCAGCTCGGGGAGCTTCAGCGCATTTCCCGTCACCGCCGCGATTTCACGCGCAATGCCAATAACGCTGTTGAGGTCCGGACGGTTCGGCGTCACTTCCAGGTCGTACACCACGTCGCTGCCCGCCCGCCCAAGGTATTCCGCAAAGGGCTGCCCCACCGGCGCATCCTCGCGGAGGATCAGGATGCCCGCCACCTCATCGGGCAGGCCGAGTTCCTGGGGCGAGCACATCATGCCGTGCGATTCCACGCCGCGGATTTTGCCCACCTTGATGGTGAACGGCTCTTTGTCGCCGGGCTTCAACGGCAGCGAAGCGCCGGGCAGGATGAGCGCCACCTTGTCGCCGGCCTTGAAGTTATCTGCGCCACAGACGATCAGGCGCTCCCCCTTTCCGTCGTGGACGCGGCAGAGCGAGAGCTTGTCGGCGTTGGGATGCTTATCGCGCGTGATGACCTGCGCGACGACGATGCCCTCGAATGCACCGGTGATAGTTCGCACGCCCTCGACCTCGAGACCGAGCATGGTGAGCCGCTCCGCGAGTTCCGCGGGCGACCAGTCGAAATCAACGTATTGCTTGAGCCAGTTAAGGGTGACTTTCATTGCTTGCTATGTTTCTCAACCACGGATGGACATGGATTCACACGGATGGGACGTCAAATCTGTTTCAAAAAACGCACATCGTTTTCGTAGAAGAGGCGGATGTCGGTGCGGCCGTAGCGGGGCATGGCGATGGGTTCAGCGCGCCGGTTCATAGCGCCTTCGCCAGCGGTAGCAGATCGTTGAAGTGCTTGTCGCAATGCTCAAGTTCCAAGCCGTGCGTGACGGCACAGGCAGCGATTATGATGTCGCTGAGCGGAACAGTGAGTCCCTTCTCCCGACAACGGAATGCCAACTTGGAAGACAGCCGCCAGGCGGCCGCGTCCACTGGAATACGCTCAACCTCATTTTCCATTTCCGCCAATTCGCGCTTTTCTTTCGCCCCGCGCACGCCGTACCACAGTTCGACCAGCGTGATATCGCACCAGGCTGCCTCGCCACTGAGGACCAGCACCTCCACGGAGTCGCCCGCCTCGGACTCTCGTTCGCGGAGGTATTCCACCCAACTTGATGTGTCAATGAGCTTCACCGCCGCGCCTTGGGTGGGTCGGCTTCGCGAAGCACCTTGAGGTCGGCCGGGGTCATGAAATCCTTGAACTGGCCGCGCACGCGGGTGTTCAACTTTTCCAGCCGTTTGAGCCGATTGAATCGTTCCACCGCAGTCACCACTGCTGCGCGCTTGGTTTTCGCGCCGGTAAACCTCATAGCCTCTTCCATTGTTTTTTCAGGAATATCAATTGTCGTCTTCATGCTTCTAAAATATTTTATTTTAGAATCTAGTCAAATTCGAAATAGATTCCTAAAACTGTTTCAAAAACCGCACGTCGTTCTCGTAGAAGAGGCGGATGTCGGTGATGCCGTAGCGGATCATCGCGAGACGCTCGATGCCGAAACCGAAGGCCCACCCGCTCCAGACCTCGGGATCGTAGCCGACGGTCTCAAACACCTGGGGATGCACCATGCCGCAGCCGGCGATTTCCAGCCAGTCCTTGCCGAGCTTCTTCACCAGGGCGTTGGTGAAATCAATCTCCATGCTCGGCTCCGTGTAGCTGAAGTAGTGCGGACGAAAGCGCAGTTTCACATCGTCGCCCAACACGTCCTTGAACACGGCTTCGACCGTGCCCTTCAAGTCGCCCATGGTCACGTGCTGGTCCACATACAGCCCCTCGATCTGCTGGAACGTTGGGTTGTGCGTGGCATCCGCGTTGTCGCGGCGATAGACCCGGCCGGGCACAATGATGCGGATCGGCGGCGGCTGCGATTGCATCACGCGGATTTGGACGGAAGAAGTGTGGGTGCGAAGTAGTCGGCGGTCGCCGGCCGCCGCTCCCGCCGCGAGATAAAACGTGTCCTGTGCATCCCGCGCGGGGTGGTCAGCGGGGGTGTTCAACGCGTCAAAGCAATGATACTCGTCTTCGATTTCCGGTCCGCTGGCCACCGCAAAGCCAACCTTGCGGAAAGCCTTCACGATGTCGTCCGTGACTTGGGTGAGCGGGTGGAGCTTCCCCAGCGCGCGGCGCCGCCCGGGCAACGAGAAATCGGTGGGTTCCAGCGGAAGAGCAGCTTTTAGTTCGAGCGCTTCACGGCGGGTGGCCAGGGTGGCTTCGAGTTCGATTTTGGCGGCGTTGATAAGTTTGCCGGCGGCGGGTTTCTCTTCCTTGGGCAGGGTTCCGAGCTGTTTCATGAGCCCGGTGAATTTACCGTTTGAGCCAATCCAATTGCCCTTGGTCTGCTCCAGTGCAGCGAGGCTTTGGGCGGCCAGCAACTCGGCCAGCGCGGCTTGCCGGAGCGATTCGATTTCGTTTTGCAAAGACATAGCGATGGGGAGTTTTTATAAGGAAACCATGAAGTTAGGAAGCCATGAATTTGGATTTCCGCTTTTGCCCCGCTGCCCGCTTCCCCTTTAAAGCAAACCGGGCGGCCATTGCTGGTCGCCCGGCTGATGAATTCGAAATGAAAATCGAAATCGCGAAGCCTACGCCGGGGTGGCTTTGGTCTTCAACGCGTTCTGGGCGAGCTGGACGAGAGCGCCGAACGCGGCGGCATCGGTCGCGGCGAGATCCGCGAGCACCTTGCGGTCCAAGCCGCATTGGGCGGCCTTCAAGCCCTCCATGAAACGGCTGTAGGTGATGCCAGCGGCGCGCGCGGCAGCATTGATTCGAATCTGCCAGAGCGCGCGGTACGTGCGCTTCTTGGTCTTGCGATCACGGTAGGCGTACTGACGGCCGTGGTCCAGGGCGTCGGCGGCGTAACGGTAAAGTTTGGAACGGCGCAACCGGAAGCCTTTGGCGGCTTTGATTGTCCGTATGCGGCGTTTGCGGGAGGCGGGGGCGTTGGTAACACGCATGGTAGTAAAATATTGTTAGTTAAAAATTGAGGTCACTCTTCAGTGGCTGAAAGGCAGATTCTGCGTAATCCGATAAGTATCGGTGACATCCACCTGTTTCGATGTGCCGAGGCTGCGACGGCGCTTGGCGTTTTTGGACGCGAGCAAATGGCGCTTGCCGGCCCGCATCCGCATGACTTTGCCCGTGCCGGTTATTTTAAACCGCTTGGCCACTGCTTTTCTGGTTTTTACACCTTTTGGACGACGCATAAATATATATCTTTCGCTTAAAAAGAGCGCGCAATATAGGAGCCGCCCCGCGCGGAAGCAAGAGTTATTTCCGTCAATTCTGATTCGACATGGTGCCCCTCCCCAGCGGTCACAGGCCCGCTTTTCCCAGTTGGGGTCAGCTTACTTCGCTTCAGGCGCGTGATAACTGAGAAATGGAGTAGCGGCACCGGAAACGCCCCACCCGAGCGCCTCGACGTTCCGCCGCGCCGTTACGGCTTGCTGAAAGAGACGACATAATGATTCCCCAGCGTGTCGTCGTAAACCAGGTAGACGCGCCCAACATTGTTCCAGTTGACGCCCGTGATGCCGCTGACGCTGGTGATATTGGGCGTCACCCGCGTCGAGTTGTAAACGCGGCCAAGAGACTGGTCGTCCACCTGGAGTTGGATGTTAACCATGTAACTAGGAGGCTGACTCAACGCCACGCCGGTGGTGGGATCCTTATAAACCCATGAAGCCCCCGTCAGGTTGCCGCTGGCCACGGTCATCGTCGGCACGGGGATTACGAGGCGGCTGGCGGCCTGGGGATTGGGCATGTTGAACGTGACGTTGGTGCCGTGATAATTGACCGTCCACGTGCCGCTTGGGGCGACGGCGGGGCTCACAACATTGGGTGATTGATAACCCGCCTCCTCCGCCTGTACCCGCGAATTCTGCGCGTTGGCCGGACTATTGTTCAGTCCCGAACCGCCGGGTCCCGTGAAAAACACGTTTGCCGGCATCGGGAAATTTGGATCATTGCCCACCTCGAAGTTCGCGGTGTAGCTGTCCATGCTGATCGGGAAGGAGGTTGTGGGAGTCGTTAGCGCGCCGAAATTGCCACCGCTCGCGTAATGATGAAACGCAAGCGGCTGGATCTTAAAGAGCCGGCCGATGCGCGCCCGATAAAAACGGTAATTGTAAGTCATCGGGTCGTCCAGGCCAGAAAAATCAATCAGGTTGGTGGTGGCGGTGAAACCGCCGCGCACCGTCCAGGTCTTGAGATCGGTGGACGCCTCGAAGGCATAGGTCTGGTTCGCTACAGCAGAGAACTTGAATTGAATTTTGCCATTTACGATGGTCGGGCCATTGGTGAAATAAGGGCTGGGGAAACTGCCGGCATTCACGGTCATGGAGAAGGATTTCGAGCCGGTGGCTTGGAGCGAATCGGCGGCGGCCACATTGAAGGTGAACGATCCGCTCTCGCCGGGAGTGCCGCTGATCTGGCCGCTGCCTGAGTTCAGGAGCAAACCGCTCGGCAGCCAGCCGGAAACGATCTCCCAATTGTAGGGTGAAGACCCGCCGCTGGCATTCAAGGTCGTATTAAAGATTGTTCCCTGGGTCGGATTTGGTACGCTCGGAGTTGTGATCGTCACCGGAACAGGTAGCGGCGAGGCCACGAAATTCGCTGTGCCGTTGGCCCCGGAGATGCTGACCGTCTGGTTGTTCACGCTGTTGAAACCGTGCGCGTTCAAGTCGTCCGCGCGCACGCTGACGGTCCAAGAACTGTTGATGACCTTGAGCGTGTAGAAGCCGTTGGCGTCTGTCGGGGTGCAGCCAACTAAGTAGGTGTTATTGTTGGCCGAAGCATCCACTTGGACGCCGACGATAGGGATATTCGACGAGTCCTTGACGGTGCCGGTGATGGTGAATGTTGATTTTGGAAAACTCAACACAAGACCAATTTGATCCACGCCATCGGCCACCGTGTAGTTGTAGGCGGTAACTCCGACCAAGCCGCGGTTTTGACCCTCGACGCACTCCAAATTGATGTTCCAGGTCCCGGCGCGCACGCCAACGTCGAAATTGCCATTGCTGTCCGTCTTCGGATAGAGCGAGGCTGCCCCGCCCGCCACCATAGGAACCGGCTGAACTACAATGCTCATATTCGTGATTGGCGCGCCGGAGTCGTCCTTGATCTGTCCGCGCAAGTGCGTCGTGACGCCCGACAGGATGAAATTGACCAGCAACGCCTGGCCTGACGTGAGGCTGACGTTCGTGCCGGATCCACCGGTATAACCGCGGGCAGGCAGGTCATCGGGTTCCGGACCGACCGACCAGGTTCCGGCCGCAACGCCCAAGGTGTAGTTGCCATTCGGCGAAAACGTCCTTCCGTCGCTGCCATAAAGATTGCCTTGATCGTTGGCGCTCATCCCTAGGGCGTTCACCGGGTTGTTCAGGCTATCCTTCACGCTGCCATAAACTAACGCGGTCGCCTTCGGCAGGGAAAAATTGATCGTGGCCGAGCCGGTGGCCGGCGTGTTGGTAATCACCTTGTTCTGTAATTTCAAGTAGCCCAGTTGAACTAACGAACTCTCTCCGGACTTGACCTTCCACTGGCTCGCCGTAACCGCGAAACTGTAGTCGCCATTGGCGTCGGTGACCGCGCCGGCGAACAAATTGTTGGTGGACTCGGCATTGACAAAGATGCCGGGGATGCCCGCGCCGCTGGAGCTATCGCTGAGCTTGCCGGCAATGGTGAAGCCGCCGCTGGCCAGCGCCAGGTTCTTCGTCGCGAACTGGTTCGTCACCACCGTCACCGAAGTGGCGCTTGAATCGGTAACGTAGCCAGTCTTCACCACGTATATGACATAGGATCCGGTCGGGGCGTTGAACTGGTAGTTGCCGTTCGCATCCGTAAAGCTCGCGGCCACGGGAGACCCATCAGGCGGGGCCAGCGCGACGAATGCACCTCCCAAAGAGGTGTCTCCCGTGAGTGCACTGATCCGGCCGGAAACCCCCTGCGGCCAGGCCTTCTGCTTCACCTCGAAAGTCGCCGTGGCAAGTGTTGTGGGGCCTACAGGATCCGACACCCGATAGACGAACTTACCCACCGTAGAACCAAACACGGTGTCCACGCCGGGAAAATCCAGTTGCACTTGGATGGAGCTGTTCGCCGCGCCATCATCGTCACCTGGAACATTGAGGTTTCTCACGCCGCCGATCAGCGGCAACTGCCCGTCCGTGACCGTGAAGCTGCGGACCAATCCCTCCTGCCCGGCGTCGATAATCCCGTTGCCATTGAGGTCAACGTACTTCTCCACCAGCACCGTCTGGTTCGCCATAAGCCCGGTGATGGTCAGCGTGATTTTTCCGCTGAAGTCGTTGGTGACCAGGGGCCGGTCAATGTTCAATATCACGCCGCTGGCGTGCGCGGAAATGCCTGTCAGCACACAGCCCGCGATGAGCAAGGATAGGAACACTCTGGCTGCTGGTCGGTTAAACGATGAATTCATAAGGTGTTTTTCGACGAAATGTTTAGAATCTTCCGTTCGGTGTTGAACATTTTTCCTGGTTCCAGCACCAACCCAGCACAAATATGCGAATCGCCGAATAATTCAAGACAATTAGTTCTGCTTGTCGCGTAGTTTTCAAAATCGGAATATTTTGTAGTTAGCAAAATCGGACCGCGTTATTTTTGGCGGTTGGTAAAAAGGAGGAGGGGTTTGAGGTTTTTGACTATTGGCTACGGCAGCACTTATGCCGCCCGCCGAATTCACCATTGTCCTCTCCGAAAACGCCTATTCCACCGGCAGCTTCCAGCGGCCCAACAGGGAAAGATCGTCCACGAGAAATTCACCGGGGCCGACACCAAAAAACTCAAGCGTGAAAAAGTCGAGGTTGCTCAGCGGGAATTTGGGCAGGTCATTGAAAGGCAGATCCACGCGCTGCCAGGAATCCCGCAACACGACGAGCGGGGGGAAAACTCCGACGACTTGATTCGTGCCATAGGCGTTGGCCAGCAAAGTAAAGCGCACCCGGCCACTGCCTTGCTTGGCCCGCACCCAAAGGCGAAGGCCGGTGGCAAACTCCTGCTCGACCTGCCAGCCGCGCACCCGGGTTGTGCCGACGGTCACCGAGAGTCGTCCCGCCGGCAGCGAAACCAAGAGCGCCGCGTGCCCATTCTTGGCCAGCGCGTCCGTGGGGAGTGGCGCAGAGGCGGTCGTTGCAGCGACCAAGCGCCAACCGTCCGTGCCGAGTTCAAGGCCATCCAGAAACGGCCAGAATATCCGGCTCGATTCCTCCAGGCCGGCGAGGCGCGGGCGACAAAGACGCATGGGGGAGACTTGCAGAGCCGTCGCCGTGGTCACGGTTACGAAGTAGACCAGCGGAACGTCGACGTTATCAATGGGGACGGCTGTATCCCACTGGGCACCGCGCAGGTTCATGGGAAACGCGTGCCAGTCGCGCACGAGCCAATGCCCGGGGTCATCCGCGCTGGCGTAGGCCGTCACCACGCTGTTGGTATCCAAGCCCGGATTTAGCCAGGAGAGCTTGAGCTTACCGGCAATCGCCTCGGCGCGCAGGGCTTGAAAAAATGCGGGGCGAAGATTGTTCGTCGATATTGGTGACGGAAATTGCCCCCCGGTGGCCAGCCACTGGTCGGCGAGGATGGCGGGAGCAGGGACGGCGGCGCAGCTGCGAACCGGGGCGAGGCACCCCAGAAGCGCGAGCGGGAGCAACCAGACCGCGCGGTGGAACCAGGCGGGCCGCGGGGCAGGCAACATTATTTTTCAACCTTGTTTTTACTGCTGCCGCCCTTGCCGCCACCGGCGGTGAGAATGGTGCCGGTCAAAACCCCGATGGCGAAAAAGGAGAAATACATGATCGCCGCCGGCTGGGTCAGCGGGTGCGGCAAAATAGGCGGCAACGCCACCGTAACCGAGCTGCGATTGTTCATGCCCATGAGCACGAGCAGGAGCAGGATCGCGATCATAAAGATCGTTTTGCAAAGGAGTTTGGCATTCATAAAAATTCGAGTGCAGATTAGGGTGCGCACGCGGGGGCGTCAAATTCATTGCGCGGGCTCCGACCGCCCCGCCCCGCGCGCTTGAAGTGGAAAGTCCCGAATGGGGTTTACGACACTTGCCAAAATGCCACCCGGGCACTGGCGTTCAATAGACGTAGGCGGTGTGCGTGCCGACGAAACCCGACAAGGAATGCTCGCCATGCGGCGTGACGGGGCTGAAGCTTTTCAGATGCGCGGCCGCAGCGGCGCTCAGGACGCACGGCTGGCCGATAGATCCAGCGACTTTTTCGAGGCGGAAAACAAAGTTCACCTCGGGGCCGATCAACGCATCCTCCCCTTCGGAGAGGGAGTTATCCACCGTAACCCTGCCGAAGTGAATCACCAGTCGGAACGGCAGCAGATTCGCGGCCTGCACCTTTTTTAATTCAGCCACCGTACGAGCGACAATCTCGGGCGTGGTGTTCGGGACGGGCCAGTAGGCGAGAAAACCGTCGCCTAAATACTTGTTAATCTCACCGCCCTCGCGTTCGATGATTTCCTTGCAAGTGGCGATCCAGCGACCCACGAGTTTGGCCAATTGATCGCCGGGCATGGTCTGGCTGAGGGGCGTGAATTTCTCAATATCGGCAATCAGCAACCAGAGCTCGGCGGTGCGGGATGCTTTGATCGTCATGTAACTCGTCGTTTCGGCCAGGGTGGGTGGCGCAGTGGGATCCGGCGCGTTCTGCCGGTACACGAAACGGTTCGCCCCGATTTCCAGCTTGTCCTGGTCTTTCAACTGCACCGGTTGTTTGACGCGGCGGCCGTTGAGCAGAATGCCGTTACTGCTACCTAAATCGACAACCCAATGTTCGCCTTTGCCCTGGGTGTGGATCATGGCGTGGCGGCGGGAGACCTGGTTACCGGGGAGGACGACCGTGTTGCCGGCGTCGCGTCCAAAGGAACACGTTCCTTGGACGGGCAAGCGGTCCCCGGCTTCCGTTTCGAGCCATGCGTTCATGAGGGCATACTAGACAAGGGCTGAATCATTTGCAACCAGACAACCACACCGGGGTGATGCGACCTCAGCCGACAACCTCAGTCCGATAGCTGACGTCGCCCAGTTGCAGGATCAGCCCGTTCATCAACGGGACAATTTCGTTGGCGTTTAGGACCTGCGAGTTGACGCTGACGGCCTGGTTGGCGGCGCGATTTTCGACCCAAAAACAACCCCGGTAGTGATGGAAGCGGCCCTGGATTTCCGCCAATCCAGGCACGGTGAGCACGATAGGATTGGAGCGGCTCGTGCCGAACGCAGCGTCCGTGAAAAGCCACACCGCGTCGTGATGCGCGAGCTCGGTGTTAATGGGGGAGAAGCGCACCGCCCCGCGCGCTGGTTTCGGCAGGCCGGCTGGCCCCGCCCACAAGTTGATGTTACGGATCACCAAATCACCCACGTACGCGGAAGCCACCGGGAGGACATCCAGAAAGTATTCGCCGCCCAATGCCAGTGGGGCGCGGCGATTAAGCGGTTCGCCCTTGTCGTCTGACAACGGCTTGCCATCAAACGTCGAACCCCCAAAACTGGCCACGTTGCGCAGCAAAGGGACTTTATCCAGACACTCGGCAAGAACGTGCACCTGGCTCAGGTGCCGGGTTTTTTCATCGTTGGATTTGGAGCGCGGCCAGAACCAGGTGATGAAATCCACGAGGGACCGATTGCGGCCGATCTTGAATTGCGGCCGCGACACCAGGTGCAGGGCGCGCGTCTTGGCCGGTTCCGTGGGGGTGAGTTTAAGCACCGTCCCACTCTGGACGTAACCTAGGAACAGCCGGTGGATGACGAGCTGCCGCGCCAGTTGCTCGGTGGAGGCACTCACCGCCGCCTGGCTGATCTGGTAGTCCAGTGACAGGTTCAGTGGCTGGTATTTCTCCGGCAGTTTGAACCGTAGTAATTCGTCGAGATTTGCCGACTGGACGGCAACCGGCTCTGCAGCCGCACCGATTTCGGCGGCCGCGTCGGTGTCGCGATTGGTCAGAATGCCCTGCCAATCGATCGCCTGATCGGGATTCGTAGGCGCGGCGTTGATTGACAGTGGCCGGGCGCCGATGAATCCCATGAGCTGGCGCTCGATCTTGAATTTCACCGAGCATTGCAAAACAAAACTGCCCGCGTGCACCAGCTCCAGCGGCAGTCGCAATTGAAGCAGTCGCCCGGGCGCCATGTAATCCACGCGCTCCGATACGGAGCGCTCCAGTCCCTGTGATTCCAGCAGGATATCGAGTAGTTCCAGTGGATCGCTCGTCAGGTTCTTGATTCTGATGAAAATTGTGGTGGGATACCCGGTTACAAGCGCGTGCGGGAAGTAGAGTTCAAAACTCAGCGGGGCGTCGTGGGCAACACGGGTGGAATAATAATTTGTGGCCAACCTAACTGTGGTTTGCTCGTCCCTTGCTTCGCGCGTTGATTTACCAGAAAGGTCCGTTCCCGCAGTGCTGGTTGTCCGGGCTGGGGTCGGCGTGGCAGCGTGCGTGGTGGGCGGTTGGTTCGCAGTGACCCCCTCATGCAATGGCAAGCCGCAGCCGCGGCAAGCGTCGTCTGCGGATGAATTGGCCTTTCCGCAAGTTGGACAGATCGTAATCATTAATGAAAGCGCAGCACCGCGCAATTCCGAGTCTGCCAGAAAAGTAGGGGCGGGGAAATGAAAAACGGCACTCAATGTTGCCACCGAATTGCGCCAAAAGTATTGTTACCGGGGAAGGATTGAAATCGGTGGGGAAAGAATACGTTGTGCCAAAAGTTGGGTTACCGTGGCGGAAATGGATAA